>JAUWMK010000033.1 GCA_030613185.1 Promethearchaeum sp. | reverse complement strand
ACATTATAGATGAACTTTGAATTATCTTTGAATGACCTATAAATTAACCTATAAAATTGCTTTAAAAATGCATTATTCATATCTGAATGTTTTTTTGCCATTTTGCTTTTTAATTTGATAGGAGATACTCATTTATAATAGCTGAAAAAATGAAATATCTGACCCAACAGAATTAACATTTCCAAAGTATCGAAAATGTTAATAATGACGATGATCTTGAGTATTGATTTTGAGTTTTTGAGTATTTCCTAAGTGGTGGAATTACGTATGTCTCGTCGCACAAAAATGACTGAAGATATTTCAAAAATGATGGGAAACCCCCATCAAATCAGAAATCTTGCCCTAATCGGGCATATTGATCACGGAAAGACAACATTATCTGATTCTCTCTTAGCAGAAGCGGGTTTACTTGCAGAAAGCTTAGCAGGTGAGGCAAGAGTATTAGATTATCTAGAAGAGGAACAAAGACGAGGTATTACAATTAAATCTGCAAATATCTCTTTATATTATGAGCACAGTCTTGAAAAATCGCTTCCATTTTTAATAAACTTGATTGATACTCCGGGGCATTTAGATTTCTCGGGGAAAGTTACTCGGGCCCTTCGGATGGCAGATGGTGTCATTGTTATAGTAGATAGTGTAGAAGAAGTAAGCAGTCAAACGGAAACCGTTGTTCGTCAAGCGTTAGAAGAAGCTGTTCATCCAATACTTTTTATCAACAAGATAGATCGCCTTTTTAAGGAATTAAAACTCGATATGGAAGAGATTAAAGAAAAATTCAGCAGAATCATTCAAGATTTTAACAAATTAATTTACATGTATGGAGATGAGTTGGCTAAATCTAAATGGATGGTTTCAGCTGAATTGGGTTCCGTGATTTTTGGGTCTGCACTCCATAAATGGGGTTTCATTATTACCGATCTAAAAAATAAAAATCACTCTTTACAATATTTTGAAGAAAAATATCAAGATGGCACTTACAAAGAAATTTCCTCAATATATCCAGTTTGGAAGAGTGTTCTTGCTGCCGTTGTAAAATTTGTTCCAGATCCTATTTTGGCTCAATCATATAGGACTCAGACAATTTGGAGTGGAGATATCGAGACTAAGATTGGAAAAGCCATACAAAAATGTGATCCTAATGGACCTTTAGTAATATGCATGGGGAAAGTTCAAAAAATCAAGAATAGATTAATTGGAACAGGAAGGATTTTTTCAGGAACTTTAAAAAGAGGGCAGCATGCATGGCTTGTTAATGACGGATCTAAATCTGCAATCAATCAATTGAGCATCTTCATGGGTTCTAGAATGGAAAGTGTAACAGCGATTCCCGCAGGAAACATCGCAGCAATAGGAGGGATTAAAAAAATCAGCAGTGGAGAAACAATTTTTGACATAAAAAACAAAGAAGATGCCAAACCCTTTGAAGCTGTCAAATATGTAAGCGAACCCGTTGTTACTGTTGCAGTTGAACCCGATATGCTAAAAAATTTAGATCAATTACAAGAAATTCTTGAAGATATAAAAGTAGAAGACCCAAATATTAATGTTGAAATAAGTGGCGATTCCGGTGAATGTCTTTTATCCGGTATGGGACCATTACATTTAGAAATTATCGCAAAAACTATAAAAGAAAGAGGTATTGGCGTTTCGGTTTCAAAACCTACAAGTGTATTTCGAGAATCGGTGCAAAATTTTAGTAAATATCACGATGCAAAAAGCCCCAACGGATTAAACTCAATTAAATTGCTGGTTATGCGTATGAATCCTTCAACTGTTGAATATTTCCGCGGAGCCAAGCGACATATATTAGATAATGAGTACTTACGAATAAAAGACTTGACAGAAAAAACAAATTTTAGTGAATATGAAGCCAGAGGGTTATGGAATGTCGATCGATTTCAAAATATTATAATTTCACGATTGGAGGAAGACACAGGGATTAAATATGATGAAAATGATGAAATTAGTGCGGAATCTCTAAAGAAACAGAAATCTCAAAAAGGAAAACATACTAACCAAAGGCAAGTTTCCCAAGAGATGAGGGATCAAATCATAAAAATCATTAGTAGTTTATGCAATAACGGGACGATTGCTCAAGAACCCATGTCGGAATTAAAAATCATCATTAAAGATACTCATATTGTATCAGATCCTGAAGATTCAAACTATTTTGAACTTTCAACTATGGTAAATGATGCATTTATTGAATGCATCCGCGAAGCTAAGCCTGTTTTATTAGAACCAATTTATCGGATGTTAATTACATCTCCCGAGGAACACATTGGTACTGTTACTTCTCTTATTAATCAATTTCAAGGAAAAATTAATAAAATCAGCCAAGATGCATTTAAATCTTATATAGACGCGAAGATGTCAGTTAGAAAATCAATATTGTTTGCAGATGAAATTCGTGGTCAAACTTCAGGACGCGTTTTCTGGCAGAATTTATTTGATCGATTTTCACCGGTACCTGAGCATGATTTAGATGAAATCGTAAAGGATATCAAGTTTAGAAAAGGTTTAGCATTTTTTTAATGTCTCGAAATTTAGATGGTTTTTGTTTTATTTTGGGATTGTAAATGTAAATGTTGAACCTTTTCCAAACGTGCTAGTAAAAGAAATATTTCCTCCATGGTATTCGATTAATCGTTTAGTTAACGATAGGCCCAGTCCAGTTCCCTCGATCTTATTAACCTGAGCAGACTGAATTCGCTTAAAATCCATAAAGATTAATGGATAATCTTCTTCTTTAATGCCTATCCCAGTATCTATGACATTAAATTTCCAATCATGGTCGTCCTCGGAAAATTCTAGCTTGATCCCACCTTCAATAGTATATTTCACAGCGTTACTTAAGAGATTGAACAAGATTTCTTTAAATCTGAGCCGATCCACGCGAATTACTTTATCTTTGTCAAATTTTGGGATTTCAAATTTTAGATTTTTCTTCTCGTATATGGGTTTAATCATCGTATTGATTTGACTAAGTATTATACCTAGATTAACGTCTTCAATATTCATTTCCATTTTGCCCGATTCAATTTTTGCAATATCTAAAACATCATTTATTAAATCTAGTAAATGCAAAGCGGAGGTTTTTACGTTAGTGAGATATTTATCCTGCTCTTCATTTAGTTCCCCGCTGATTCTTTCCAATATGACATCAGTGAAACCAATAATACTATTTAAAGGTGTTCTTAATTCATGAGACATTGATGCCATAAATTCTGATTTAAATTGCGAGGATTTTAGTAGTTGTTCCTGATATAGTTTTTGTTGTTCATTTGTTTCAGTAAAATCACGTGCAATTGAAAACGATCCAACAAGATCTCCTTCTTGGTTTTTAATAGGGGACACGGTTACAGAGATGTCAAGGATTTTTCCGTTTTTATTCAACCCTTTCGTTTCAAAATGATCAACTTTTATGCCTGGTATAATTTTCTTGCTAATTTTTAAGACTGCATTTATTTTATTGGTTGGTACTAAATGGTCAATAGATTCACCTATAATTTCATTATGGGTATACCCGTAGATATTTTCCGCACCTTTATTCCATGAAGTGATAATTGTATCATTGTTCATAGTGAATATTGCATCGGGTGAATTTTTTACCATTTCAGCTAAGATATTTTTCTCTTGGTCTATTTCCCGTCTTAAAATTCCGATTTTTAAACGTTCTCCAATTTCATTTAATAAGTTTTTTTCTTCAACTAGAAATTCTTTATCTTCATTGTAAAATACATCAATCACCAATGGTTTTTTTTTAATATATTTCATAACGGATAATTTCCATTTTGTTTCTTTAAACAAGTCTAATTTATACTCGTCATTATAATATCTTATTTTCACATTTATTAAAGTTGGAAATGTATAAGTTGGTGGAATTAAATAAAGAGTACTTTGAAGTATTTTCTCAATAGAAACATCAGTCAGCGACAGAATGTGAGAAATACCATATAAACAGTGAAGCTGCTTAATTTGATACTTCAATTTATTTTGAACGCTTCTTAATTTATCCTCAATAATCTTACGTTCAGTAATTTCTTTGAGTAATTCGAGTGTTTTTTCTGTAACTTTTTCTTCTAATTGTTTGTTAAATTTTACTTTCAATTTTTCAGCTTTTATTCTATCTGTGATATCTATGAAGGATGCCATTCTTTGGATGGGTTTTTTCTGTTCATCATATACAGTGCTTATTGAGAGAAGTGCATGAAAAATTGTTCCATCTTTTTTCTTCCCAATTATTTCATGCGTTGCTTTTCTTGTTTCTTCTAATTTTTTAGATTTTTTCTTGAAAGCATGTTCTGTTTTCACATGTATGTAATTTTTTATGCTTTTTCCGAGAACTTCTTCTGTATGAGCATAACCCCACATTTTAAGCCATGCGGGATTAACATACGTTAAGATATGGTTTGAATCCACCATTATAATTGGATTAGAAGATGACTCAATTGCAAAATTTTTAATTCTTAGTAAATCCTCAGCTTCTTTTTGCCGAGTAATATCTCTCAATAAACCAACATGTTCAATTTTACCTTTATTCATACGTGTGACCATTTTTCCAGAAATCATTATGGAATGTCCATCTTTGTGTTTCATTTTATGTTCAATAAATCGTTGACCTAAGGTTTGCTCATAATCTTCAATTTCAATGTGTGAAAATGGAAAATCTTCAATGTTAACAATTTTTGGAACTAAATTTTTTCCAATTAATTCTTCTGGTTGGTAACCCAATAAATCGAATGATCGCGAGTTTACGTATAGAATTTCTCCATCATTGTCTACTACAATAAGCATTTCCATTAAATTATCAATAAGATTGTGATATCTTTCTTCAGATTCTTTTAATTTCTGTTCATTTATCTTACGTTCGCTAATATCGCGGAAAACCTCTAATTTTGATTTTGTTCCATCAGGATTAATAAGTAGTGTATCTAATAGATCATAAGTTTTATTAACTTTAGCAGAGTACCACTCCCATTGAACTGATTCTCCTCTGAAAACTCGGTGGTTTTTACACCATGGACAGGAACTTTGTCTGTTATGAAAATAGGCGTAACATTTTTTTCCTTCCCAACTACCAAAATCTTCTATAAGAATAGGGTTTACATATTGAATATCATAATTCTCATTTACAATATAAACTCCATCTGCGAAACCACTTAATATACTAATAAAATATTCTCGTTCTTGATTTATTTTGTCTTGAGTGATTTTAAGATATCGCTTTTTTTCAATCGTGAGAGATAAATTAGTTACCATATCTGATAATAAATCAATTTCTTCTTGATCTAAAGTATAATCTTCAACCCAATATATGCATAATGAAGCAATAACAACATTTTCTATTATTATAGGTAGAGCAATCGAAGAATCGACATTGTAAATTTTCGCAATTTCGCGCCAATGTATAAAATTAGGATCTTTTAAAAGACCTGTAACAATATGATATGTTTTTGTTCGAATACATTTACCAGTCGAACCTTGACCCCTTTTTGCATCTGCCCAGCTGACTTTAAAACTATCAAGGTATCTTTTTTCAAATCCTGCATGGGCTACAGGAAGAACAGATTTTTCTTTGTCATGCTGTACTTCCCCAATCCAAGCTGCACGATAACCACCAGTTTCTACAATGGTCGTACAGAATTTCTGATATAGTTCTATCTCACTATCCACAGTTGTTAATAATAAATTACTTTCGCTTAACATCTTGTATGATCGACTAATTTTTTCAATATTCTCTTCATTTTTCTTGCGTTCAGTTATGTCTTCTCCTGAACTTAAAATACCAATGATATTTCCTTCATCATCACTCAAAAAAGTATTTTTCCAATAGATAATCTTTTCTTGCCCGTTTTTAGTAATAATCGGGTTTTCATAATATTTTACAGGTTCAATATCTCCTTTCATTAATTTCTTATATACATCATATACATCCGTTTTAATATTGTTAGGAATGAAGGTTTCAAACCAATTTTTTCCTATCAGTTCTCCCTCTTTATATCCAAGAATTTCATAACCTTTTTTGTTTAGAAATGTTATTTCTCCTTTATTATCAAGTGCAATAACTATGGTATCAATAATTTCTATATATTTTTTCTCCTGTTCCGTCATATAAAATCTTCCAATTATTTCACTCTATTAAAATAACTATTTTTGGAATGGTAAATGTAAATGTTGATCCCTTACCAAATTCGCTAGTAAATGATATATTTCCGCCATGTAGTTCGACTAATTTTTTAGTTAACGATAATCCTAACCCGGTGCCTTCGATAGATGTTATAAAATCGGAATTAATTCTTTTAAATTCTAGAAACACAAGATCAAAATCTTCCTCTTTAATTCCAATGCCAGTGTCTTTTACATTAAATGTCCAAAAATCTTCGGATTCAATAATTTCAAGAGTGATCCCCCCTTCTTGAGTGTATTTCACAGCATTACTTAATAGATTAAACATGATTTCCTGAAGTCTTATAGAATCTGCTTGGACAACTATGTTATTTTCTAATCCAATAACTTCAAATTTTAAATTTTTTCTTTCATACTCTGTTCTAAGCGTATTTTCTACTTTTTTTATTAATTTTTCTAATTGAATATTTTGAATATCCAATTCCATTTTTCCCGCTTCAATTTTTGAGATATCTAAAATATCATTTATTAAATCCAATAAATGATCTGCAGAAGTTCTAACATTACTCACGTAATGATATTGTTTTTCATTTAAATCACCATAAAATTTTTCTAATAGAATATCCGAGAAACCAATGATACTGTTTAAAGGAGTTCTTAATTCATGAGACATGGAAGCCATGAAATCTGATTTAAATTGCGAAGATTTTAGAATTTGATCTTGATACAAATTTTGCTGTTCATTTACTTCAGTGAAATCCCGTGCAATAGCTGATAAACCAATAATCTCACCATTTAAATTTCTAATGGGGGAAGCAGTAATTGAAATATCAAGAATTTTGCCATCCTTTCTCACACGTTTTGTTTCAAAATGATCAATATGATTTCCTTTCCTAATTTCACTGAGAATGAACGAATCCTCATCAAAACGATCTGGCGGGTTAAGAAAATTAATTGACTTACCTAAAATCTCTTCTGGTGCATAACCAAAGATTATCTCTGCACTTTTATTCCAGCTTATAATATTACCCTCTAAATATGAACCAATAATCGCGTCATTCGAATCTTTAACAATACTCACATACTTATTTTTCTCTATTTCTGCTTCTTTACGCGAAATGGCAATTTGAATACGATCTCCAATTTCTTTTAATATAACTATTTTTTCAACTTGAAGAGAGTCTTCATTATGGCAATAAACATCAATTTTTAATGGTCTATCTTCAATAAATTCTAATATTGATAATTTCCATATGGTTTCCTTAAAATTTTCAGATTTATGTTCATTTCCATTAAAAGTAATTCTCACATATGTTTTTTCTGGATCTGACCATATAGTGAGAATTATTGGAATAGAATCACTAAGTAATTCGTTAATAGAAATATCAGATTTTGCTAAAAGGTTAGAAATTCCATATAAACAATCAAGTTCCATAATTCGCTCTTGAAGATTTAATTTAAATTCTATTAGTTTATCTTCAGCTTCTTTATGATAAGTAATATCTCTTAGTGTTTCTAGCATTGCAGGCAATCCTTGAAAATTTGAAATTTTAGATATTGAAATTTCATAGGTTCTTGTTTCACTTGTTTTTGGTATTTTTATAACATGCTCTACTACAGAATTGAAAATTTCAATTTTTCCTTTTGGAAATTGTAAGCAAAATTCACATGGATTATTTAATCCTTTAATTTTTTCATAACAGATATCTCCAATTAGATTACCCCCAAATAAATTTTGGGCACGTTTATTAGTGAATAATATTCTATAATCTTCTGATATTACGAAGATCGGATCTACTAAATTATCCCAAATTGTATTCAATTGATCACGAACAATTATCAATTCTCTTGTTTTAATATTTACTTCTTCTGCTATTTTCTCACTAAAATCTCTTTTAATTTCTTCTGAATTTTTATTTTCTATAAAAATTTTTGCCCGACTTGCAACTTCCTTTAGGAATAATACTTCTTCTTGAAGAAATTGCATATCTTCAAGATAATAGATGGTTAACGATAAAAAATCATCGACGATTTTAACACTCTCCGATATTTTCCAGTCTGTTTCTTTAAAATTCTTAGAAGTATATGATTTATCTCTGTATTTAATTTTGGCTTTAGCAATATCTGAATATTGAAATGCTTGAGTTATCAGTTCAATGCATTGTTTGAGAAAATCATCTATCGAGAGATTTGGTTCATCTTGAATTTGTGAAATTCTATATAAATAATGTAATTCTTTGAATATTTCTTTCAGATTGTGTTCTGATTTTAATAATTTCTGTTCATTTAATTTGCGTTCTGTTATATCTCTTACAAGTGAAACATATTTGTCTTTAGAATAATATAAAATCTGTGATTCGAAAAACTTAGTCTCACCATCTGGCATTTGAAGGGAATAATCGATTTTTTGCGGGTGCTGAGTTTTAAATAATTCATTCACAGCAACCATACTTTTTTGTACTAAATCTTTAGGCATGAAATCTTTCATATTTTTACCTATGAATGTTTCTGGTTGAATATATAGATCTTCTTGATGTCCTTTATATTCTAAGCAAAATCCATCACGGGAAATCAAAAAAAATAAATCTGGAATAGCTCCAAATATGGTATTTATCTTTTTTTGAGATTGGATTAGTTCTTTCTCTATTATTATTTTATTAAGCAATAATTTTTCTTGTCTATTACTCTGGATATAAAATGTAAAACCTAATCCAATTAGGAGGATGAAAATAAATAATCGAATATATAGTTCATGGGGCGGAATATTAAGTATTAACAAATCCATGAAAGAAACACCTTCATAAAAAAAAATAAAGTCAGCGGTTGTATCAAATAACCATATTATAACACATGCCAGAATTACCAAAAAGGAAATTTGTCTTCCGCGCTTAAATTTCTTTAAATTTTCAACCATTTTTCAAATACCTTTTTTTTTATTATTGATTAAGAAAAATTTTTCTTGCAACTGATAATAAGTATTATTCTAAGTATTTTATTACAGATTCTCTAAATTCTTTAATCTGTAAAGGTTTTGGTATATAATCGTTGAAACCTGCTTCCAATATTCGTTCTTTATCCCCTTTCATAGCAAAAGAGGTTACTGCCAAAATTGGAGTTTTTTTGTATTTATCTAACTTACGAAGTTCTTTACAAATATCAATTCCATTCATGTCAGGTAACTGAATATCTAAAATTATAATATCTAGGTAGTTAGTTTTTAAATATTGAAGCCCTTCTTTTCCCGTAATAGATGTTGAAATATTTATATTAGGGATGGTTCCCAATACTGCTTTAAATAATTCCAGATTTTTTTCATTATCTTCTACTATGAAAATTTGTTTTTCTTCTGTCATTTTTCTTTCATCTTCAAAAATATCAATTCATGATGGTATCTTATAACATCGTTGTTATAGTATTTTGATCGTAAAAATATATCTATAGGTTCAATATAACAGAAGGGTGATTTTTTTCTTATGTCATTAATAAACAGAGGAAATCCATTTTAATCTATTGAAAAACAACATATTTATTTTATCATATCACATAAAAATCTTAGAAGGGAAATGATAATAATACCCAATTCTGATAAATAATTGTTTCTAGCAGAAAATCTTATATTCATAAAAAACAGAATTAGCACTAATTATTCAATATCCACCATAGTAAAAAATGAATTAATATGAGACCAAAAAAAATTTACATAGTTGAAGATGAAAAATTAAATCTTGAGCTTTATCAAGCAGTTCTTAACCAAATTGAAAATATCGAAATAATTTATGAAACTGTTGGTGATAGAGGATTAAATCTTATAAAGACAGGAGATCCAGATTTATGTATTTTAGATTACGATATTCCTGTTATGAATGGAGTTGCAATTTGTAAGGAACTGAGAAAAATTGAAAGATTTAAAAAAATCACAATAATAGTTATATCTTCATCCCCAATTAAAGGAAATAAAGATAGTATATTTAAAGAGGCGGGATTTGATAAATGGTTTGAAAAACCTTTGAATATTAAGGAATTTAGAGAATATATTGTAAGTATCTTGTTTTAAATCAGAAATCACATAAGATTTGTTTTTAATTTTTATTTAAAAAATGATTAAAAATTCTTAGGATGTACATTATAGAAATCTAAAAATTATTGTATAAACCTTCCAAAATATGGGATAGATGAATCAATTTACCTTTCAAAATCTCTAAAGGTAGATATATTAATATTATTAGGTGACAAGATCAATCTTAGAATGTATCATAAAAATACAGAAAATAATAAGGATAAAAATGAGCAAAAAAATAGTATTTACGGGACCACCTAAAGTAGGGAAAACAACTCTTCGAAAAATCTTTTTTGAAGGAGAAAACCCTTCGAAACTATTAGAGTATTCGTTAACACCCACGCATGGCAAAGAATCTATACTCCTAAAATTAAAAGAGAATGTGGGTATTTTTGATTTAGCGGGGCAAGAAAATCAGCGGTGGTATGAGACTGATGAGAAATCCGTCTTCTTTGATTCTCATATTATTATTCTTGTTTTAGATATTTCATCTCCCAAAGAAGAAATGGTTAGTTTTACTAAAAAAGTTTTAAAATTAAAAAAGGAAATAACACCTTCTTCATTCGTGTATTTACTTATCCATAAAATTGACTTAATCTCAAAAGATCAATTATCTTATATAAAAGATAAGTTAAATGAAGAGTTTAGCGATGAGAAATTATTAAAAATTGCTTATACAAGTATTATGAAGGATTCATTTTTACCAACCTTTACGTTATTTACAGAGATATTAAAACAAAGTATTGGATTTGAAAAAGATGAGGATGAAAAATATAGTTTGAAATTTTTAGAATATATTGTAGGTATATTAGATATTATCGAAAAAAATGTAGTAATCACAAAAGAAGAAATACAGAGAAAATTGAGACTTCCTGAGTATATATTCAACAATTTTATTGAATATTTAGAGAAACTGGAGTTTTTGGAAGTTTCAACATTAAATAATAAATCTGTGGTTTCATTAACAAAGTCTGGTAAAAATTATTTTGATGCAATAGTGGGGAAATTCTCTATAGATGCCTTAAAGAATTTCAAAAATAGTATTGAAACACCAAAAATTGAAGAAATTCCTCCGTTTTTAGGTTTCTTAATTGCAGATAGGAATGGAAGAACTCTAACTTCTACTGAAGTATATGATGGAGCTTTTGGTTTATTTTTAAGATATGAAAATGATCTAGAAAAAAGTAATGAGCTAGATTTAATTCCTATGTTTATCAGTGCGTTAGAAAAGTTTGCTGAAGAAATCAATATTAAAGATTTACCAGGATTTAAATTAGAAGGTTCTAATCTAAAAATTCATACCGTAAAATATGAAATATGCACATTCTGCCTTTTTATGAGGACTGATGTTAATTTTGATACTGTTAAAGATTATGTTTTTGACTGGTTTGATAATATGATGGAAAATCATAAATCTGAAATAGAAATGAGCATACAAAGTGGGAATATGCTATATTCTAATAGTATAAAAGAAGATGCAAAGAAATGGTTAAATAAATTGACCCAAAAATATAATAACTTAGTTATAAATTTAGAAGTTTATGATTTTGAACAAGTGAAAAAAATATATCAGCAATTAGATGATCTTTATTCTAAAATTGATTTCAAATATTCAATGATTCTGGAAAAATTAAAAAAATTGAAAATTGATTTGATGGAGGCTTCAATGGATAATAATTTTCAAAAAGTGAGAGAAATTGTAAAAAAGATAAAAGAATTAGATGTTTAATCCTTTGAAAATTTTTTTTATTGAATTAAATAAAGTACTAACGTTTTAAATAAATAGACACAATATCTCCGTCTTTTAATACGTGTCCTCTTTGAATAAACTTCTGTCCGGGATGTTTGGCTGAATTACCCCAAACTAAAGCATACCTGTAATTTCTTATAAAACTTTTATGAAGTTTTAAGCAGAGCGTATTAATATTATCCCCTTTATGGAGAATTATGGGATCGTTCATATCAGCTTCTTGCTGGGGAGGTTTTAGATAAACACGAATTAATTCTAATTCTTGAAAAATTCGATGGCGTAAAGTATCAATATTTTCTTTATTCAGCGCTGATATTTTAACCCAATGAGGGTGGCCTATTGCTTTTGTGATATCTTTATCTTTATTTTTCTTTTTTGCCAAATCCTTTTTATTTATTACCACAAATTCCTTTGTATAAATCCTATTACCCATTATATGATCTATCAGCTGATCTGGAGTAACATTCGGTTCAGAAAAATAAACACTTGCGTTGCTATATCCCATCTCATTTAATATTCCTTTTACTTCTTCACGTTCCATATCTTGATGCCCATTATATGTAAATCCAATCCCTCCACGATTTGTTTTTTTTATCTGTATTCGTGGAGGGTTTTCATTTAAACGCATTCCTGCATTAAAAAGTTCTTTTCTCATAGTTGTAAGGTGGGAAAATTCAATGGATCCATCTGGAAGAAAACAAATCAAATATAAAATTAAATCAGCACTCCGTACAGCTGCGAGAATTTCTCTTCCTCTCCCTTTTCCAGATGCTGCTCCAAGAATTATCCCGGGAAGATCAATAAGCTGAATTTTTGCTTCTTCAATATCCATCATTCCAGGAATCGCTGTTAGTGTTGTGAAATCATAGGATGCAACTTTTGAGTCTGTATTTCCTCTTGTGAGAAGGTTAAGTAGGGAAGATTTTCCAACTGAAGGAAAACCAATAAATGCTACTTGAGAATCCCCAGTTTTTTTTACTCCAAACCCTGATCCGCCCCCCTTTTTAGAAGTAGCAATTTTTACTAATTCATTTCGGAGTTTTGCAATTTGAGCTTTAGTGTAATTAATTGCTTTCTGAGTTGCTTTGTTTTTTTGAGTGCGACTAAGTCGATCTTCAAACTCACGAATTTTTTCTTCTATTTTCTCACTAATTTCTAATCTCACTCCAAAATTTTTTTGAAAAATACTCCAAAAATGAAATCTAAAAAAGTTAAGTGATTAAAAGCAAAAAATTTTTCGAAAAACACATATTTCGAGTTTTCTAAATAATGCATTAAATAACAGGAATTGTTTCTATTTCTATTATATTTCGAATTTTTTTCCTAAATTCCAAAATATTTAGCGGTTTTGATACATAATCATTGAAACCTGCTTCTATTATTCTCTCTTTATCGCCTTTCATAGCAAATGAAGTTACTGCAATGATTGGTGTGTTGAAAAATTTTTTCATCTTCCGAAGTTCTTTACAAATATCGGTTCCCTTCATATCTGGAAGTTGAATATCTAAAAGGATTATGTCTGGTTCTTCGGATTTTATTAATTCAAGACCGTCTTTTCCATTCTCCTTTGCTAAAATTTCTAAATTCGGAATCATTCCTAAAACAGCTTTGAATAATTCCAAGTTTTTTCTATTATCTTCAACAATAATAATTTTTTTCAAATTTAATTCCTCCCTCTAAAATTTTTGTCAATATGAAATGTAGGACAAATTCATACTTATTATATGATTTTGGAAAATTTTCTAAGAATATGATGGATCAATTTCAAAATTTTTCTAGATTTGAAAAATATATTTTTAGCAAGTTATTACTATACATAATTATTATTTCATGTAAGTAAATGTAAAAAAAAATTGAAGGTAAAAAAAATGCCAAAAGGAATCTTTCTTATTGGATGGGATAATACATTGGGATCTAAAATTGAAGCAAAATTCCCACAAAACTGCCAAATCCAAAATAGCAAAATTACTCAATATTTGATAACTTTGCAAGCTTTCGGAAAAAGTTCAAATATACAAATTAAAGATGATAATGATTTAGTCTTAATATATGGATATCCTGTAAGAGAAGGGACTGCAAATTATGACTTCATTATTGTAATTCTTGATAGTCTAGATGAATCTGATATTCCTAAAATTAAAAGCAAACTCAATCTTGAAGGAGAAAAAATATTAAAAACACCAAAACCAAAAAGATTGAAGGTTTTCTTGGATTTTGCGAGGAATTTGATCAAACAAGAACAGAAAAAAATAGTTTTTATGGGATACCCAAATTCAGGAAAAACTACAACAAAATATTTCTTTTTTGAAAAAATTCGGAGTGAAAAACTTTTAGAAACAACATTTACACCAACAAAAGGTATTGAATCGAAACCTTATCAATTAATTGATTCAAATCTTGTGCTTTTTGATACTTCTGGTCAAGAAATTGAAAGATGGTATAATATTGATGAAACTCCTTTAATTGGTTCGGATCTAACAATTTTCTTTATAACCGCTATGGATTGGAAACAAAACCCAATGAAAGTAAAAAGTGATTTAAACAGATTATTCCAACTTTCTGAAAAATCTGATCAGATCAATCATGATTTGGTTCTTTTCTGCCATAAATTTGATGAAATTACCGAAAATATTGAAGATTTTAAAATAAAACTTATTGATTTCACTGCAACTTTAGGAATTACTGTGTTCTTTACTTCAATTAAAGATTCTGGGAATTTTGATATTCAAATTGGTTATCAGCTCATGTTGAGAAAATTTTCACCACTTTTTGCATTTATCAACAATTTTCTAAATCCCCTTATGAGTAAGTATCAACAAAGTGGACATCTTTTATTTCTCCTTGATTCTGATTTTACTTTAATATCCGATTTCACATTTGGTGGTGAAAATCTTGATGTGGCTAACGTCCAACAGTTTAAGAGCTCTACGATTAAAATGATGAAAATTATTAATTTAGATGATAATAAATCTAGTGATTTTATTACATTTACATATGAATCGAGTGCGAAAATTGTTGTATGTTTGAGAATATCGAAATTTAATCCGGATTTTTCTTATGTGATAATGCAAGCAGATTCATATCAAATTGTGGGTGAAATTTATAGAGAATATAAAAAACTGAAAAAAGGTTTTTCTTGGATAATGCATAACAGCTAAAAAAAAAATTTCAATTTTTTTTTTTTACTAAATAACTTATAACTGAAATCTTGAAAAACGATTTAATCTGTTAAATTCCTTAATTTAAACACTTTTCTCAATTCCGACATTACATCATTTCTATTAAATTTCTTTTCTTGTAGAATTTTTTTCTTCGGTGGTGGAGGAGGGGGTTGGGTTGAATTTCTATTAGATGTTTTCAAATTAATAATATCTCCTCCCTTTAGATTTGAAACTTTAATTAAATCCTTTAATTCTTGAAATTGATGAATGATTGAACTATTTAATTTAATCACCATTTCTGAAAGAAGTGAAACTTGTTCTTCTACAGTATTTGCAATCTTATCTGGACCGAAAAATTGTTTAAATGATTTTGCAAATTCGGGCTCATTAGCATAGAAATTATATATACTAGATTGAATTAATTCGAAATTAAAATTTCTCTCACTGAGCGATGTTGAGATAATTTCAGAAATCATTTCATTATTTATTTGAAAATCGACAGATTGGCGTATATCTGGGTCCGATTTATGTAAGAGAACTAAAACATAAGGATTTTCTTTGAAATAACGGATTATTTCAAGAATTTTTTCAAAATATTCTAATGATTCATCGTAACGTTCTGAGTCTTGAATATCTATAACATAGATTATTAAATCGATATGTAAGAAATATTCTTCGGGATTTTTTAAATAATCTTGTCTATGGAATTCTTGTCCTCCGAAATCCCATATCATTAAATTGAAATTTTCAACTTCAACTTTCTGAATTTCTACTCCTTTTGTAGGAGGAAGATTAGTTATATCTCCAAATTTTGTTTTCCCTTTTAAACTTTCAAGCATCGATGTTTTTCCTGCGTTATTTAGACCCAGAACTATTATTTTTTGCTTGGATTTTTTTAGATATAGTGATCTTTTTTTCCAAGCTCGTGATAATAATTGTGCTACTAAAATCCATTTTTCAATTTGTTCCTCATTGATATATGTTTCCTTTACAATCTTTTTAACATTTTTCGAATCGATTTTTACTAAATGTCTGATTTGGATAATTTTATATTTTTTAAGTTTATCTCCGTTTTCTTTACTGCAATCTTTTAAAACATCAGGTTTCATATTCAATATTTCTGAAAATGAATTAGGTGTTTTTTCCAAATCTAAAAATTTCTTACAGAATATTTTAATTATTTTTTCTTTATCCGATGACATAATTTTTATGTTTTTTGTATTGCTAAAACTCTTACTATCAATTCATCTGAATTAAAATAAAACGAGTGAAAAATTTTTATTTAATATTCTTTGGAATCGTAAATGAAAAGATTGAACCTTCACCCAATTTACTGGTGAATGTTATATGTCCGCCATGAAGTTCAACGAGTTTTTTTGTTAACATAAGCCCCAATCCCGTTCCTTCAATAGAGTTCACATAATCTGATTTTACTCTTTTAAATTCTTTAAAAATTATTTCGTAATCATCCTTTGCAATTCCAATTCCAGTATCTATTATTTTAAAATTCCAATTCTCATTATCTTCAGTAAAATCTAATTTTATCCAACCTTTTTTAGTGTATTTCACAGAATTACTTAAGAGATTTAGAAGTATCTCTTTAAATCTTATGGGATCTGCATGGATTATTGTATCTTTTTTAATGCCAATACTATTGAATTTTAACTTTTTCTTTTTATAAAACGGTTTTAATTCTATTTTGATTTGAGAAACTAAATTTACTAAATTGAAATCTTTGAAGTGCAGTTCTACTTTTCCAGATTCTATCTTTGATATATCTAAAATGTCATTTATTAGATTTAATAGATGTTCAGCTGAAGTTTTAACATTATGAAGATAATGATCTTGTTTTTCATTTACATCTCCGTAAAATTTCTCAAGTAAAATGTCAGTGAAACCAATAATGCTGTTTAACGGAGTTCTTAATTCATGAGACATTGACGCCATGAAATCGGATTTAAACTGCGAGGATTTGATGAGTTGTTCTTGATATTGCATCCGTTGTTCTAAAGCTTCAGTCACATCCCGTGCAATAGATGAAACGCCTACTACTTCCCCTTTTAAATCTAAAATTGGAGAAACAGTCAGATTCATATTAAGTTCCTTTCCATCTTTTCTAAGCCGTTTAGTTTTAAAAATTTCATAGGAATTACTTTCTTTAATATTTTCTCTCATCTTAGGGATTTCATTCAATAGATCGGGAGGAACCAATAAATTAATTGATTTTCCTAACACTTCTTCAAGTGAATAACCATATATTCTTTCAGCACTTTTATTCCATGTTTTAATAATTCCGTCAATATCTGTGCTTAAAATAGCATCTAATGAATTTTCAACAATATTTGCTAAACGTTTCATTTCAATTTTGTATTTTATGCTTATTATCCCCAATTTAATTCGAATTAAAATTTCCTTTATTAACCTCGATTCTTCATATAAAAATTTCTTTTCTATGTTATAAGATACTTCGATATTCAATGTTTTTTCATTGATTTGATCTGAGACTGATAATTTCCATTGAGTTTCTTTGAAATTTTTTGTTTGAGCCTTTACATCTCCATATATTATTTTAACCATTGCTATTTCTGGATATTGCCAGGATGAACGTATCATTGGAAGAGCTCCGTAAAATAATTCTTCAATGGTAATGTTAGAAACTACTAAAAGACTTGAAATTCCATATAAGCATTTTGACCATTTAACCTGAACTTGAAGCATTAAATCAGATTCTTTTATTTTGTTTTCCTTTTTCTTCCATTCAGTGATATCATTAAAAATTTCTAAAATTACATTTTTTCCATTAAAATTATCAATCATTGTGACTCTTATTTCCAAATCACGTACTTCATTTAGTTTTTGGATAAACAATTTTTCTTCATACTTTATTGATTCAATGGAATGTTCTAGTAAATTATTTCTTAATGGACAAATTTTCTCACATGGTATTTCCCTACCTTTTAAGATTTTATAACATTTCTGTCCTTTAAGATTTCCGCCATAACTTTTGTAAGAGCTACTGTTATAAAATAAAATTTTATAATCATCTGAGATTATGAAAACCGAATCTTCTAAATTATTCAGTATTAAATTTAATTGATTTTTTGTATTTTCCAGTTTTTTATTTCACCTTGCGATCTAACATTAGATTTAGAATTCTTGGTTGTCCCTTCTTTTAATACGTTTTATTTTTCCTTCCCTATCCAAGATTGAAACTAAAATAACCAAGTATTTATTTTCTCGCTCAATCATGATAGGGTCTCCTTACCTAGATTTTAATGAGGAAAATGGTTTGCATTATTATTTTTTTAATTATTTCTTTTCCTCTGGGGTAAACATATTATCTAGTAATTTTTCAATATCTTTGGCAGATTCTCTCATCATTTTTAAATAATTCATTAGATCTCCGTCAGAAATTGAACCTTCAGTTTTATATTCAATAATTAAATCACAAAATCCTAAAATTGTGCTAATTTCGCTTCGAATGTTAACATTAAAAGATTCCATAGGCATTAAATATTCCTTCGTCATAAACATTGAGTTAATTGTAACAAAGAAATTTTTAAATGCTTCATCATCATCTGCTAAAATTCGATCTTTTCCTATATTTCTAAATAAAACTTCAATTTGTTGAAAGATAAAGGTTGATATTATGGGTAATTCTGCCTCTCTCATAAAAATTAAGGCATAGGATTGTTTTCCTCCTCTTGCGCTTGGATCATCCACCTCTATCTTACATACTTGAGAATAAAATTTATCATAATCTAAATAAACATATTTGTTAGTTGTATTCAGTGAATCTCGTAGTAAATCCCTAATGAAGTTTTCATCCTCAATATTAATTGAAGAATAGAGTGATCTAGGGCCTAAAATTTGATCATATTTTCCAACAATTAATAAAAATTGATTTTTATCAAGCCATTGCTTGAAATTATAGTATTTTTCTGCCATTTGAAGACCAAATTTTTTTAGTTCTTAAAATGTAAAATCATAAATTTTCCAAAATATGAGATCTGTTTATAACCTTAATAAATGTTGAATTTTTTCTAAAAAATCCTTAACAAATATTGGTTTTGAAATATAATCATTAAAACCAGCTTCTAATATTCTCTCTTTATCACCTTTCATTGTATTGAAGTTACCGCT
>JAUWMK010000154.1 GCA_030613185.1 Promethearchaeum sp. | reverse complement strand
ATAAAAAAAAAAGTGCGGTTTTTCCGCTTCATTCGTTCAATTCAGCGCTGAAATGATAGTGACCATTAATAAAAAGAGTAAACTAATCCTTAGAATATTTCGTTTGATTTATTCATAAATCCAACTTTAAAGTTTTTTTTACTATAACATCATATAATTAGTTTTTTAAAGAATCAAAGTAAAATCAAAAAGAAATTAATTATATTTTTCGATTTTTAAACATTAAAATAACCGAAATTCCAGCCATGGCACTCAAAAGAAAAAGCAGATTATAACCAAATATTGAAATTGAAGAATCTCCGATAAAATCCGAAATATTTAAAACCTCTAAACCATCATCATAATCTGCCACATATGCATACGATCCAGAAATATCAATACGATATGCATATCCACCATCATCGAATTGATTCACTTCAAATGGATTAGCCTGATCGGAAATATCAATAACTTTTAAACCATTATCATAATCTGCAACGAATGCATATGACCCCGAAACACAAATATCGCGTGCACCAACACATTCAGTGAATTCTCCCACTTTCACAGGGATTTTTGGAGTAGAAATATCAATAATCTCAAAACCATCTTCACCTTCTGTTACGTAAGCATAAGATCCAGAAACATAGACATCTAATGCTTGTCCACCATCATCGAATTTACTTACACTAAATTGGTTTGTCGGGTCGGAAATATCAATAATCTGCAACCCAGCATTATAGCCCGCGATGTAAGCATATGATCCTGACACGTGAATACCATATGCTTGCCCACCATAATTAATTTGTTCTACATCAATGGGGTTTGTCGGATCGGAAATATCAACAATCTCCAATCCTTCATACCAGTCTGTCACGTAAGCATACGACCCTGAAACATAGACATCAGTAGCAAATATCCCTTCAAATCCATAATTATCGTAATTATCGTATTGCCCCACTTTCACAGGTTTACTAGGATTAGAAATATCTATAATACCTAAACCATTTTCATTTTCCGCTAGGTACGCATATGAACCTGAAACATAAATTCCGCTAGCTGTTTCACAATCAGTGAAGCTTCCTACATTTTTGGGGAATCTCGGATCAGAAATGTTAATTATACTAAATCCATTATAATATCCAACAACATATGCTAATGATCCAATAATTTTTACATCATAAGCACCACCCTCAATCGAGATTCCTCCAGTTTTTGTAACATTTCTTGAAAACATTGAGGACTTTGGTTTTATTAATGGATTAATATTCATGATCTCTTTTTCTTCTATTGATTGAGATTTCATGGATGTTAAACTCTGTTCTATGGAAAGTGAATGAATGAAAATACTTAAACTCAAAGTGACGATTACCGAGATTATAAGTAAGATTTTCTTAGTTTTTTTCATTTTGATCCCGTTTGATTATAGATTTGTTTCTCAAGATATCATACTTAAATTTGTGAGATTTTTTAGTGAATTAATCGATTTATTATTTTAATAATTAGTATATTCTATTTATATTATATAAATTTTACATTTTTGTTTTTGAATAAAGAATAAGGTCGGTCATATTAGAAAAAGGAAAAATTTTCCGTCATAATTAGCACATATTGGTAAATATTGGTAAATATTGGCATCCTAAAAAATAATAAACCTCCAAATAGAAAATATTCATGGTGTTTAAAAAATTGAAATTATGGATTTTATATGATACAAAATTTGGAAATGGCAAAACTTTAGCAGATTTATTGAAAAATGAATTTCCCGAAGAATGGGAAATCAAGCTTGGAGATTTGAAAGATGTTTCACCAAATACAGTAGTTTGTGATGCCCCAGATGTAATTATTTTGGGAGGTGCTATCAGAATGTTCATGGGAGCCCCAGCGTCAAAGAAATGGCTAAAGCAACTAAATAATGAGTTAGATCTTGCGAATAAAAAAATACAATACGGAACACTTTTCTTGACACATGTGTTAGCTACCAGTAAAATTCAAGGATATAATAAACGTTTTTTGAGAAAATTAAAAAAATCAAAAAGAATTGTAAAACCATATCCACAAATATTAACAGCACGTGTAAAAGAGGTTGAAGGGCCTTTTCTTGAAATTGAGCTTGAGAAAGCAAGAAAATATATTCGTGAGTTTATCAAATGGATAGAATCTTAACGGCTTAAAATATTATACAAAATTTGGAATAAATTTGTTTCTTTATAGCAGAAGAAATATCAGTGGTTTTTATATTCTAATATTCCTTCGTTATTTCAAAAACATAATACATTGCGTTTGGTTTATAGATATTTTGAAAACATTGGCAATTTAAAGATAATATACTCACTAAATAAAAAAACTTAATAAAAACAAAATTCAAGTATGAATCATGGAACCATGGCAATTGCACTCATTTCTGGTTATTCAAGTAATAACTGGTGTTCTCTCAATAATTCTAGCGTTATTGATATATAAACGAAATAAAAATTATAAAGGAAATTTATACTTAAGTTTAGCTTTCTCATTGTATTCCTTATATCCAATTGGAAGGTTTTTTTATGAATTGGGATTTAGCGAGCTCGCTGTTAATATTTCCCTTCGAATCTCTTTAATTGGATCTATCTTAGGCATGGGAGCATTTCTAATAGCAATTAGTATCTTTTGTCTAGGTTCATATGCTAAAGAATTGAAAAAATATAAAATAGTCGGAAGTATAATTACAACTTTGGTTTGTACAATTATTATTTTACCAAGTTCAATAACAGATGTTAAAGTAAATCCAACATCAGCAATTTGGAGCGTAATCTTAATGATTGTATTTTCTGTTTATATCGTTCTAACAACAAGTCGAATGATTTATCTTCTTACAAATACTATGAAGGAAATTAAAGATAAAAATCAAGAGATTACTGAAAAACTAAAAAATTTAAGATTATCTTTAATAATTTCACTTGGAATTGTATTCTTTTCGATTATTGAGAATATTACTCAATTACACTTTTTCAATTTTTTCACTTATCTATTTCTCCTATTATTTATTATCTTCATAAGTTATCCTTTAATGAAGAGAAGAAATGAAGTTAAAAGTGATTAATTATTAGAAATAGATATTTTTTTGATTTCATTATATGTTGATATTATCATTTACTTGAATTCAGTCATCTTGGTGGTCAATACAATCCAAATTGTTTTTCCTATACCTCTAAAAAATATTAAAAAAAAATCATGATCTTTCTTCAAGATAGTATTCAATTTTGAATAAATATTCATTTCCGACCGAATTTTTATCTATAATTTTCCACAAACCTATTATTTTATTTCATTTTTTAATTATCATTCAATGTATTTAGTTTCTAGTTAGTTTGAAATTGTAGCACTTGATATATTAATTAAATCTATTAAAAAAGAAAAGATTTAAAAAAAGATAATATTATAATGCTACCATGGAACCATGGCAATTATATTCATTATTAGCCGCTCAATTAATAACAGGAATTATAGCTTTAATTCTGGCATTTTTAATATATAAACGAAATCCTAGCTATAAAGGAAACATATTTTTAAGTATTGGTTTCATATTTTATTCCTTATACCCATTTGGGTGTTTTTTTTATGAGATAGGCATAAATGAGTTAGTAGTTCAAATTTCCATTAGAGCTTCTTATTTTGGAACTATCCTTGGGAGTGGATCATTTCTAATATCTATGACTATCTTTTGCTTAAGTTCAATATCTGGACAATTGAAAAAATATGAAATTGTAGGTGGTATACTAACAATTTTGGTCTGTATAACTATTTTCTTGCCAAATTCAATAACATCTGTTGAATTAAACCCATCATCATGTGAACGGAGTATTCTCTTAATGGGCGCAATTTCATCTTATATCTTACTGACAACCGGTAGAATGATTTATCTTCTTTCAAGAACTATTAACGAGTTTAAAGATAAAAATTCACCAGTTAGTAATAAACTAAAAAAATTTCGCTTAGCATTAATCATTTCACTTGGAATTATGATCTTTTCAATTATCGAAAATGTAACTCAATTACACTTTTTCAATATTTTCACATATCTAATCCTCTTTTTGACCTATATCGTCATTAGTCAACCTTTATTGAAGAAACAGACATCTTGAAAAGATATCTGTTACCTTAATTTTTTCTTATTTATTCCCAAGTGTTTATCAATAGAAATAGGGAATCAGTGTTGAATTAATTTTTCATTCTAATCTGTCAACTAGTTAACAAACATATATATATTTTTAAACATCTAATCTAACACTTACATTGTATGAAAAAGAATCATTTTCTTAAATTTTTGGTCATTTCAATAATATTATGTTCACTTTTAGCTTCAAGTTGTTCAAATTTGTGTTTAGATGATTTTCAAAATTCTGAATTATCAAAAATTACTACAAAAAAATCATATTCACTTGCGGATTCTTTAATTCTTCATAAAATTTATTCTTCATCGGAATGGGGGATAATACCAGGAATTTTAGGAACGGGTACAGATAGTGATCCCTATATAATCAAAGATATTGTGTTTAAGGATGATTTATTTTTTCTTTCTGCAAAAAATTCTGAAGCATTTGTGATAATTGAGAATTGCACTTTTTCATCAGATGTAGATGATTATTGGTACTTTGCTGATTTAAATTTTGATGAGTGTGTTAATATAGAAATAAATAATTGTAGATTCTTTTCAAGAAGTAAATCTTTATCATTTTCCAATTGTTCTCAATTTACTATTACAAACTCGGAATTTTATACATATACTACTCAGGTTAAGTTATCAAATTGCCAGAATTTTGAGATTTCATCTAATTTATTTGAATATTGTATGAGTAAAGGAATTTCATTAATTAATTGTACGGATGGTTGTATATCTTCAAATTTTATTACAGGATCGGAGAATAGGGCTTTTTTTTCAGGAATGTCAATTTCTGGAAACTCTAAAAACTTAACAATAAGAGATAATGTGATTCAGTATTTTAGATATTCAGGAATCAAAATAGATCTATCTGCAAATTTAATTACAATCAGTAATAACACAATTTATAATTCAAAATACGATGTTTCAATAGGAATTGCTCAATACGGATCTAAAAATTGCTTAATAGAAGAAAATCATATCTATAATTTAGGAAAAGATGGAGTTTTACTGCAAGAGTGTGAAAATATAACGGTTTATCAAAATATAATTAATAATAATTCACAAAACGGTATATCAATTATTAATTCATCGATCATAAACATACTTCAAAATACGATTGTTAATAATTCCAATTACGGTTTATTTTCAAATCTTTCGACATATTTGAATTTGGAGGAAAATATAATAAGCAATAATCAAAACGGGGATATAATAATAGTAAAAATTCCATTTTATCAAAAAAATTGGTTCATTATTATAAGTGCCTTAGGATTAATAGGAATTGAGTTTTTTATATTAATCAAAAGAAATCAAAGAGGAAAAATCCAAACAGATAGAATTAAAAATAGAGAATTTGATTATGATAATTCTAAAGTGATGAAGACAAAGGTAGAATTTCATTATAATTTCAAACTATATTGGAGATAAAGGTTAAAAAAATGAAAATTGATGAAACATCTAATATATTTCACTATCTGAAAGAATCATTTCCCATTTTCTAACTCTTTTCTTTGATATAGTAGTAAGTTTTTCCTTCTTTGTTTACAAATTCTACCTTATTCCCTGAGAATAGTTTTTTATAGTGATTTGGATTTTTGAAAAAACTCATTTTGTTTCTAATAACTAATTTTCCACCAGGTTTTAACACTCTTTCTAATTCAGTAATCAACATTGCTTTATCTCGAATCATATCAATTGCATTAAAAATGAACACAATATCGATAGTTTGGTTTTTAAGACCAGTTTTTGATTCTGAATTTAAAATTGTTTTTATATTTTGTATATGATTTTTCTTTATTATTTCCTCAGTTTTTTTAATTGCTAGCGGATGTATGTCAAGAGCGTAAATCATTCCTGTGTTTCCGACAATTTTTGACATTTCCCAAGACAATCTACCTGGGCCACAAGCAAAATCAAGGATTCTATCTCCATTCTTTACTAATCCTGAATTTATTAAAGTTATTTCATCTTTCAGTATTCGATTGGATGAATGGTTCCTAAACATGATTTTTGCAATAATTTTTGGCATCATTTTTCTTTTTGCTCTGCAGTATTCTTTTTTTTATCCATTCTGAATTTAATTTTCTTATTAAATATATACCTGATTTCGATTATTTTTTTATCCACTTGCTTAAAATTGCTTTAAGTTGCTCCATTGAGAAAGGTTTCTTAAGAAAATCATCAAATCCATAATCCTTAAAATTAGCAATAACTGGATCGTTAGAATATCCACTGAATACTATGATCTTAAGGTCAAGGAATTTCTTTCTTAGAATTTTAACTGCATCTTTTCCCCCAATTCCTCCTGGGATTGTGAGATCCATAAAAACTATATCAATTTTCCTTCCAGATTGTTCAGCTGCTTGAAAATCTTCAAGTATATCTGCCCCATTATAACAAGACACCATATCTATACCTAATTGAGAAAAAGCACGACGAAGGAATTTGTGGATATCCTTATCATCATCAAGTACAAAAACTCGACTTTTAAAATGGCTTATATTCTTTTTTTGTTTATATGTTATTTGTATATTTCCTTTTGATACAGGAAGATAAATATAAAATTTCGTTCCCTCATCTACTTTGGAAGAGAATGTAAGGTATCCACGATGTTTTTTTAAAATGGAATAACTCGTGCTTAATCCCAGTCCTGTACCTCCTAATTTTGTTGTGAAATAGGGTTCAAAAATTTTATCCTGATTAGATTTAGGAATTCCTACACCTGTATCCGTTATAATCAATTTGACATATTGTCCGGGCACTAATGGTGTATTAGAATTACTTTCAATTTTCTCACAGAAAACGTCAATATCAATAATACCTCCATCTGGCATTGCTTGACTTGCATTAATAAGTAGATTATTTAAAACTTGATTAATCTGTCCAACATCAATTTCAACCGGGGGTAAATTTGATTCAAAATGAAATTTACACTTGCTTTTTGAACCGCGTAATATGAAATTTGCAGAATCCCTAATAACTTCCTCGATTGATTCTGGTTTTTTGATTGGTGCTCCACCTTTTGAAAAAGTTAGTAGTTGTTTTGTTAAATCTTGAGCTCTAACAGCTGCATTTTCCAAATCCGTTAATATATCTTGCTGATCTTTCGTTAATGCTTCTTCTTCCATTTGTAATAAGTTTATATTACCCATTATTGAAACAAGAATATTATTAAAATCATGAGCTAAGCCTCCAGCGAGTAATCCAATAGACTCAATTTTTTGTTGGCGAAAACGCTCTTCATTCATTTTTTTTCGATAGCTAACATCCCTGCAAATTGCTAAAATTCCTATAAAATTCTCATTACGAATAATATTCTGGGTTGAAAATTCTATGGTTACGATTTCACCGTTCTTTTTTTGAACATCTAATTCATGAAAAACTGTTCCGTTTAATCCAGTTTCTTCCGCACGAACTGTAGATAGTAAAAAATTATGAAATTCAGGAAGTATAATTTCTAATGGTGAATGATTTATTATTTCTTCTTTAGAATACCCCATGATCTCTGTTACAGCAGGGTTTATCATCTGAATAATCCCTTCTTCATTAAAAATAATTATCATATCTCTAGAATTTTCTACAATTTCTTGAAAATTAATTTCAGCTTTCCGTTGAGCAGTAATATCTTGATATATTGTCAAATCCTCTTCACCGAGATTGATGTCTTGTAGTATAAAATCTTTGATATCTCCATTTTTACAAGTAATGTGGCGTTCACGAGGAGCATTTCTATTAAAATTTGGTGAATCGTACTCTTCATTAATTGATTTTCTATATTCTGGTTCAGTATATGCTTTCTGGTACCAGATATTTGCGCTAGGAACATCTTCAATTGTATATCCTAATAATCTTGTAAAAGCAGGATTAATATATTCAGCATCATTGTTAGATGCGGTAACAACAATTGGGTATGGAAAATATTCTACAATTTTCCGGAATCTTTGTTGACTTTTTATCAATAATTCTTCAGTTTTGAGCTTTTCTGTAACATCCTCAAGAATAGTTATAAAATAATCCTCATCTATTGAAATATCTTGAAATTGAAGACTTCGAATAGTGCCATCTTTACATTTAACATCATTTATTCTCGGTCTGTTCATTGTTGATGATATTTCTGGAGTTTTTGAAATAATTATTTTCTGGTAATCTGGATCTGGGTAAGCTAATTTTGTCCAAGTGTCTGTATCTGGAACATCTTCAATAGTATAACCTAAAAGCTCTATAAATTTTGGATTTACATAAAGGTTACGATCATTATTATCAGAAATTACAATAGGTATAGGTAATCGATCGAAAACTCTTTGAAAAGGGATTTTTTCTTTCTTTTCTTTCTTTTTTTCTTCTAAATCCATATAATAATTAGACCTCTGAGATATTTTATTGTATTTAATTCATTCTATGAAAATTATACCTAAAGAATTATTGGAAATATTACAAAAAATAACACAATTTTATCATCCGAGTGTAATTTTTCGATTCAAAAATTAAGTTTTCCCATTTTTTATGAGGAAGGGGAACTTTTTCATAATCCTAAAAAATATCGGTCAAGAATTCTTACTTCATCAATATACAATCCTTTATTCTTTTTCAAAAAGTTATTCGCCCCTATGGGCATCCCCCAAAGTGCAGTAATTGAAATACTAAATGCAAGTTTAGAAAAAAAAAAATTTCAATAAAAAAACTTCTCTTTCTAAAGCAGATAAAGATGATATTGATGTTTCTAAAATCTTAAAAAGGCAATTGACATAATATGAAAAAAAGACCATGAACATGAGAAAAATCTAAAACCCATAAAAAGTTGATTTAAATTCATTTTTTTTTTATCCATTTATTTAAGATTGTTTTAAGTTGCTCAATAGTAAATGGTTTTTCAAGATAACCATCAAATCCATAATCTTTAAAATTTGCAATAACTGGATCGTTAGAATATCCACTGAATACTATAATCTTAAGGTCGGAGAATTCTTTTCTCAGAATTTTTACTGCTTCTTTTCCACCCATTCCCCCAGGAATTGTGAGATCCATAAAAACAAGATCAATTTTTTTTCCAGATTGCTCTGCGGTTTGAAAGTCTTTAAGTATATCAACACCATTATAACAAGACACCATATCTAAACCTAGTTGAGAAAAAGCTCGACGAAGTAATATGTGGATATTCTCATCATCATCCAGAACAAAAACTCGACTATGAGAAAAAGTAATTTTCTTTTTTTGATCTTGGTTTTTTTGCATAGTTTCTTGGGATATAGGAAGATAAATATAAAATTTTGTTCCCTCACCTTCTTTGGAAGAGAATGTAATGTATCCCCTATGATTTTTTAAAATAGAGTAACTTGTGGTTAATCCTAGACCTGTACCTGCTGATTTCGTGGTAAAATAAGGTTCAAAAATCTTATGCTGTTTAGATTTGGGAATTCCTACCCCTTTATCTGCTATAATCAATTTGACGTATCGTCCAGGCACCAATGGTATTACTGAGTTACTTCTGATTTCCTCACAGAAAGTGCTTATATCAATAAACCCACCATCAGGCATTGCTTGACTAGCATTTATGAGTAGATTATTTAAAACTTGATTAATTTGTCCGGTATTAATATCAACTGGCGGTAAATTTGATTCAAAATTAAATATACACTTGCTTTTTGAACCATGCAATATAAAATTTGCAGAATCTCTGATAACTTCCTCGATTGATTCTGGTTTTTTGATAGGTGTTCCACCTTTTGAAAAAGTGAGTAGTTGTTTTGTTAAATCGCTAGCTCGTATGGCAGCATTTTCTAAATCTGTTAGCATATCTTGCTGAACTTTTGTTAATGTTTCTTCTTCCATTTGCAATAAATTTATATTACCCATTATTGAAACCAGAATATTATTAAAATCATGGGCTAAACCTCCAGCGAGTATTCCAATTGACTCAATTTTCTGTTGGCGGAAACGTTCTTCATCCATCTTTTTTCGATTGCTAATATCCCTGCAAATAGAATAAAAACCAATAACATTTCCATCACGAATAATATCCTGGGTGGAGTATTCTATAGATACGATTTCACCATTCTTTTTTCGCACATCTATCTCTTGTAAAACAGGTTCATATGATCTAACTTGTTTAACAGGAGCTTCAGACTTTGCAATAATATTAAACTCAGGAAGAATGAATTCGTATGGTGAATGGTTTATTAATTCATCTTCAGAATATCCCAAGATCTCTGTAACAGCCGGATTTATCTTCTGAATGATTGCATTTGTATCAATACTAAATATCATATCTCTAGAATTTTCTACAATTTCTTGAAAATTAATTTCGGCTTTTCGTTGAGCAGAAATATCTCGAAATACTGTAAATTTTTCATCACCTATTGTGATGTCTTGGAGTA
>JAUWMK010000163.1 GCA_030613185.1 Promethearchaeum sp. | reverse complement strand
GAAATCTGAAGTATTGTTGATAGGCTACAAACGATACAATAAGTCCTGCAATTATAACTCCCATAATATAAAATACAAATGTTGGAATTGTTTCCAGCACTGTTGGAATAGGAATATTTCGCTCTACAACTGTAAAACCTGTCGTCAAATTTACATTATCAATTGAAACAGTAATGTTTTTGCTTAGATGAAAATTATCGGCGATAAATAATTGCAGTTTCAATGTCAGATTTTGAGTTTCATGTAATTTGGAAGTAGGTATCTCAAAACTTTCATGATGAACGGTCGTGGAAAAATTTGTTAATTTTATTGTTTTTGAATGTAGATAATTATTGATATAAACACGGATCTCTGAATTTATTACAGAAGTGGGCCATACTTGAGAAATGTGATAATCAAAATTTAGAGATGCATTATTTATAATAAAGAACCCAACATCACCCAATTCATACTCCCCATTATCAATTCTATTTCCTACTTGATTCCAAGATGCCGATGTTAATTGATCTATTTTCTTTTCATATGTGAAAGTTAAATTAAGAGTTTTTATCCTTAAATCATTCCAAATGTCAACATCCACACCAGAGATGTTATCTTCGCAATAAATATCAACTCCGATTGTAATTGTGAAATTTTCATGATCTGTTTCAAGGACTGAAGAAAGATAGAACATCAGGACATCTTCAGTCACATTATTCATTAAACCATCTACAATTGTCGAAATCGCAGGAGAATCTCGCCCTAAATAAGATGTTTTATTGTAAGCAATTCTATATACTTTATTATTTTCTAAATCGGAAATTAAAATATAAAAAGTAACATAATCCCCAGTTGCCATTTGTGTTACTGCATCGTATAACGTTTCTATACCATTACTGGTTGGTGATGGAGTTACAGTTGCATTAAACATTGATTCTACAGATGCAGATGTTATTTTATAATCAGACATATCAACAGGCATACTAATATTTTGTTTCCATTGAATGCTTGGTGTGTTCCGAGTCTGATCTTCATCTTCATCCCATGTATGATTAACAAATATCCCATGAGAATCAATATAATAATTATCAGGTAAAACTGGATATTCAGGATTTGAAACTTCAGTCCAATTCGCACTATTAATTGTTCCATTAATTTTGAAAGTTTCAGTATCACCAACAACCCTATAATTTGCTTCTTTATTATTTAAATTTCCATCAATATCTGTTATATCTCCATCTTCCTCCAAGCTCCATGGTGAAGATGATTGTTCCAAATCAAAATTAGGATCTCTAACCATATGTTTAAAATGAGTTGTTATATTTTCAATATAAGCATCAGGCGGTGTTTCATTTTCATCATTACCAATAGCTTTTGAAGTCCCTACATAATTTGGAATAATAACTAAACCAATAAGAATTCCAAAGAATAATATGTAAATAAGTAAATTTCTTTTCAATTTTTTATCGTTCAAACTTTTTTCACCCCGATTTATTGCTCTAAAACATTCTCCTTCCAAATTTTTAACCTTTTTGATAAAATCTTTTTCTTGAAATCATCCATAAAGGGTTTGCCTTGTAAATCTTTTATCCAATTTGTTATATCCGATGTTGTCCGGGCGATATCAAGTTTTTTATTAATTTCATTTCTAAGATCCTCTAATTCGCTAACAATTTTTTTGGGATTACCCGCAATAAGGGTGTTATTTAGATTTTCGATTTTTTCAAGTATTTCCTTAACATTTCCAGAAACTTTTTTCTGTGGTTGTTCTGAAACTGGCTTTTGAATCACTTGGGGTGGTGCCATAACTGGTTTCTTCTCTACAACTTTAGGTTGTTCTCTGATAGGGATAGGTGTTATTTGTGATTTTTGCTTCAATACAGGACTAGATGGCCCAATTACAGGTTTTGTTTGTCTTTCTACTTGTTTTTGTAAAGAACTTATTGCTTTTGCTCCCAGATCCCCCTTTATTGGTTCACTTGGCATTTTCTGTGATTCCACGGGGATTACACGTGGTTGTTCCTGTTTTTTAATTGGTTTTTGCATAATTGGTTTCTTTACAACATCCTTATGAGAACCCATCCAAGCATCTTCCAAGATTGGAACGAAGATTTTTATGTGTTCGGTTAAAATACTGCCAATTCCTGCAACATCCAAATTGTAACCCGATACGCCTTTACTTATTTTAATAATACTTAAAATTATCTCTTCATAATCTCGACTAATTCCCCAAAGATTTTGGAGTTTTCGATCCCTGTATGTAATATTGTCTGTTGAATCAATATATGCCATTTTCTGCTGATGACCGGGATCATCAGGATAAATAGAACAGCAAATCCTAATATTAATATGTTTTCGAATATGCTTTAGAGGCTCAATATCAACATCAGAAAGTGTGGGAGCAACAATCAGCACCCGCATTTTTGCTCTTGAAATTGCGTCGTTTATTTGAGCCTGCATCCCTTCTGGTGTTCTAACAAACCAAACATCTTGCATTGAGAAATTAGTGACTCGTTTCGATTCATCCCAAAATTCACTAATAGTGGAAGTGCTAAGATCTAATTGTTTCACGATTTTACCCAAAATATCATCTAATGTTATAACAACCTCATCCGAAAAAGTACTCCGTAAATCACCAAAGGAATTATTTACCGAATTTGAAAGATTAACAATTCTATCTTGGGTTTGTGTTAAAGTTGCATTAAACTGTGTTATTATGGAATCAAAAGATGTATGCAGCCTATCTCCGATAGAATCAGCATTGTTTGTAATTTCGGTTATATCTTCAAGAAGTGTATCCATTATATTTCTAAATTTTGATTCAAATTGAGCTTGAAGTTCACTTCTTATTATTTCCATCTGATTATCAATATTCTTTTGAACAACATCTTCTACTGTTTTTATTACAACACCAAGATGCAATTTTTCAAGATTTGTTGTGATTTTCTTTGAAACAATCTCAAATTGATTGAATAAATTAACAAAATGTATGTCTAAAAGAGAAATACTCTGATCACGTAAATCTTTAATACCCAAAACAACTTGTTGCTGTTCCATAAGATGCTGTAAACTCTTATCCATTTCCATTTTTTGAGTTGTCAATTGTTTTGAAACATCAATTTTCATCTGAGTTAAGTAATCTACGAATTCAGTAAGAGTTTTAGCACCCTTACTGTTTTCTTCAAAGGACATAAATGATGTTTGAAGATCTGTTGGAGTTGACATTTTCATGGCAGCAATCATATTCCTAAATTTATCTAATTGCGACATTAGAGCAGCGTATGGAGGCAATGCTTGAAAATATTCCGTTGATCCTGGAATTTTTTTAAATAATCCTTTTTGAACAAATTTTTCTGTAATTTTTTTTGTTTGTTCAATTGAATGATTTGAAAGTATGGCTAATTCCCCTAAGGACATAGGACCCTTTCCACTCGCCATAAAATAAAGCTGAATTTCATCCTCATTTAATTCTATGCTCTTTAAGACTTGTTGAGTAAATTTCGTGGATTTTGGTTTAGTATCAGTTTTAACTTCTTCTATTTCAAAAGAATCAACATTAAAACCTTTATTAATAGAAATGGTTAATTTATGAACGGGAATGCCGTGAGTATTAGTCAATTTTACTGGAAATTGTGCATTTTCCATTGATTTTTTATCTATAGGAAATATTATATCTTTTAAGCAAAATTTACATCGAAATGTAATTTCTTTTGGAATTTTGTGTATTTTCATTTATTTCACCTTTATACCTCAATTTTCTCATAATATGTACTTTCTAATAATTCCAACGCAATCTGCGCAATTTCCGTTGTTATTGGAGACACTAATGAAGTTTCATCAATTGCACCCCATCTGAGCGAGGAACGGTCCTTAATTTTTGGTAATAAAAATTCTGGAAACGTTGATAGAAAAGAAATTTCAGCCATTACACATATCCATCTTCTACCTTGTTCATCTTTTATTAATTTTACAATACCAACTTCCTGTAAAGTTTTTAATACATCATCTAGTTGAGCAAAATTTGATAAAACATTTGGAAGCTTCTTTACAGGATAGGCTTTTGAATTCAATAAAGCTAATAAATCAAAAATATCAGGATCCATTATTATTTTTGCCAATTTTTCACTTTCTTCATAAAGATTATTAAAAGGATCATAGGTTGAATAATAATTATGTAATTCCTCAAAATATTGCTTGTTAATATCATGTTTTTTCATTTCTATAATCAAATCTTTTGGAGGAACACGTATCAACGAAATATCTTTTAATAAAAATAAATACTCACCTTCACCGTGAACACGACCTGTGTCTTTGCTGTGAACTCCTCTTGCCCAATCCCTCCTGACAATATTCATCTCAAGGAACGGTTTTAAAATAATATCCATATTAGGATTCTTCTTTACTCTATCAATTAAGGATCTAAGTTTGATTCTGGAGATCGGCCCTTCTTTTAAAAGCTTTAAAGTCATCATACGTTCATAATTTGAAAAGATCAAAGCGATTTTTTGAATTTTAGTCAAATTTGACAAGCGTTCGATTTGAAATAGGGCAAATTTTACTTGATTTTGCATTTCTGTCTCCACTTCTCTTAAAACTTGTGCAGTTTTACTGCTATTAGCAAGTTTATCAAAAACGTTACCCAACTTCTCGCACATCTGATAGAAAACTCCTTCATAGAGTTCCACATCGTCATCGAGAGCAAACAAAGCAAGTATTAAATACTGGCTCTCATCAACTTCGTGGTGATAATATGAGAGTACTCTGTATGGGGTTTCCTTTAATCTTCCTAGAATGAAATTCTTTATCATCCGTTCACGTTTTTTAAAATCAAGCCCAGTAGTATGATTATAGAAGAGTCTGTATTTATCATTCTCGGTGATAAGGTCATTTAAACTGAGACCTTTGTTGATATCGTTTTCAGGCATTTCCGAAACCAAATTTTTAAATTCGGGCTCAATATCACCAGTTTCATCTTGATTTAGTTCAAATTGAAAAATTGTAATTGTAGTAACCATTATTAGTCCACCTTTTTTTTAACATCAATTCTATAACAATGTCATAGAATTTTGTTTTATATCTTATATGTCGGTACTCAAAATTTTAAAGCTTTTCCCACCTTTTTGAAAAAATCTATTAAAGGTTTTAGTATTAATTTTAGGAAAGTAATAAAAATCAAATATAAGAGTTCATAATGTTGGAAAAAGTAATTAACACGATTATTTGCGGTGATGCTGTTCAAAAATTAAGAAATTTTTCTCCAAATTGCATTGATTTGACAATTACAAGCCCTCCTTATGATAAATTACGAGATTACAATGGTTTTAACTTCGATTTTGAAAATCTTGCAAAGGAATTATATAGAGTTTCTAAAGAAGGAGGAGTTCTGGTATGGGTAATAGGTGATGCGACCATAAAGGGTTCAGAAACGGGATCATCATTCCGTCAAGCACTTTTTTTTAAAGATATTGGCTTTAATCTTCATGATACAATGATATATCAAAAAAGTGGATTTGCTAATCCTTCAAAAAATAGATATCATCAAATTTTCGAATACATGTTTGTCTTTTCAAAGGGTAAGCCCAAGACATTTAATCCGATCAAAGATAAACCAAATAAAACTCAATATAATTTTAGTAAAAAGCGTAGAAAAAAAGACGGCACAATGACCCACCAAAATGATAAAAGCCGGATTGAAGTTAGCCCTTTTGGAATGCGTTTTAATATTTGGCGTTATGTAACAGGCCGCGGAAATACAACCAAGGACTCAATAGCCTTCGAACATCCCGCTTTATTTCCAGAAAAACTTGTTCAGGATCATATTCTTTCTTGGTCAAATGAGGGCGACATTGTTCTAGATCCTATGAATGGCGCTGGAACAACTACAAAAATAGCATATATCTTGAAAAGAAAGTTCATAGGAATTGATATTTCAGAAACTTATTGTGAAATTGCAAAGAGTAGATTAGAAATTGCTCGAAAACAAAAAAAAAGTAAAAAAGTTCAGGTTTCAAATAAGAAGGAAAAAACTTCCGCAAATTTGAAAAATTACTTAAAACTTCATAATAATGTAAAAAATGAATAAATTGAAATCGGTTTCTTGGGGAAATGGCGCCATTCAACTTCTAAACACGATTAAAAATCATCATTTATTAGATAACACGCCTACAATAATAATGCTCCGCCATTCTGAAAGAGAAGAACCTGAAAAACTTGAAGAAGTTTTTGAAGCGCCCTTAACTGAAAGAGGTCGTAAAACAGCTTTTGAATTTGGAAAGAATCTACCGAAAAAATTTAAATATAGATTTTTTCATAGCCCGGTTGGACGTTGTAAAAATACAGCTCTTGAAATTAGAAAGGGTGTTTCTAATCCTGAACAAGAAGATTTATGTCCCATTGATAGTCTAGAAAGTTTATACTTGGTAAAATGCGATTTTGAGATATTTAAAGAACGGTTAGAACAAGCTCAATTAAAATTCATGGATTATTGGATAGGCCAATTCTTTAGTCCAGAAGAAATCGAGCCCACATTAAATGTTGCAAAAAGAATGGCGAAAGACATTACAAAAATAATAAAAACTCAGCAAAAAAACTCGATTGACGTGTTTGTTAGCCATGATTTTCATGTAATTCTCTCCCAATTTTATTGGTCAGGAATTCTGGCTACAAAGGATTGGATTCAATATTTAGATGGATTTATAATACAATTTTTGGATGAAAAAATGATTTTTTATTCCAAAATGGGACAATTTGATGTGAACTATCCGTACTGGTGGATAAAATAGAATTCTGCAATTATAGTTTTTTCGAATTATCTCCCTAATTTTATGAGATTTCATTCTTTTTTAATATTTAACAACAGAAAATACAGAATCGATGTTTTAGTAAATTTTTATTTTTAAATGATTATTCATAAAAACCCGTAAAATATCTTATTTCAATATATTGACAACATATTACTCTATATATAATCTAAATACCCAAAATAATTAGAAAGTCAAATTATTAACTCAAACTTATGGAAAACATGGACACCCCCGAATTGACAAAATCGGAATACATTTTATGAAAAACATGAAAGAAATTTATTAATGATATAAATCCAAGATTATTTTTTGCATTTAATTTAAATAAAATGAAAGAGAATTATAATTAATTGATTAATAATTGTTTTGAATAAACAGTTTTTTAATTAAAAGAAACATTAGTAATATCTTAACATTCAAAGTTTTGGTGCGATATATGGCAAAAATGATTAAAAAATTAATAAAACATATAATCCAATACAATATTTTAGATTATTTTGTTCCACCTTTAAGGAAATTTTACCGCAAAATTGGAATCTTAGATTTCATGGATACGCGATTCTATTGGCTTGCGTGGCGTCTTGTAAGAATAGCCAAACAAAAATTGTGGTCAGGAAAAGTTACAGGTGTATCGAATATTCCAAGAGAAGGCGCTGCAATATTTTTACCAAATCATAGTCATGCTCTAGACCCGTTTTTATCTGCAAGTCAAGTTCACCGCAAAGTCCATTGGGTTTCAAAACTTGAAAATTATAAATATCCCTTTTTCCGCCCAATCCTACAAAGCTCCGGCTCCATTCCGCTTCGTAGAGGTCAATCAGATAAAAATGCAATCCGGCTAATTAAAAAGGAATTAAACAAAGGTGAAATAATTGGGATGTTTCCTGAGGGAACACGAACAAAAGATGGTCAACTTCGTCGTTTTCATACAGGTGCTGCACGCCTTTGCTTAGAATACGGAATTCCTTATATACCGGTGGGAATAAGAAACACATTTAAATTAGAAGTAGGGCGTAATGTTGAAGTTCATATTGGAAAACCACGATATCCAAATCCATCATGGAAATTAAATTATGATAACGCAAAGAAATTTACCGAATTGATGAGAAAAGATATTTATGCTCTTACTCAAAAAGGTGAACCAAAATCGGTTAGAGTTTATGAAACCGAAGAGATTTTCCCAGTTGGGATTAAAAAATCACCTACTTTAGAGAATTAAATCCTTTTTTCCTTTTCTTATCTTTTCTAATAATTCACTACACTCATACGGTTATTTTAACTCATTTTTAATACTCTTAGTAGATGAATTGCTCAGAATTTACTAATCTCGTGCTCGATATCCTTAATAATAATGGGAAATCGTTTAATGACTTGAAAAAACTCTATTACATTACCATTAAAACTCCCGAAATTGAATTCACGGCTAAATACGAAAAAGATCTACGAGGATTTGAATTTGTGACCGTCAACTATATTTTTTCCCCAACACAAAATGAAAATCCAGATAGTGATATGTTGAAGTTCCAAATTGATAAAAAAAGCAGAATCTGGAAACTTCTATTTGATAGATCTGCCGAATACTTTCAAAATTTGACAAAAAAACTCCAATCTCTCAATGTTTTCGATGAAAATACATTTTGTTGTGAAAAATTATATTGATAGATTTAGTGGGAAAAAATGGATTATAATAGAAGTTTTCTTATTAATTCATTTGTATTTAGAATTTGAACTTCATTTTGATTCTTTTATCGTTTGACCAAATTGGGATTTTTAGTCTTAATGCTAATGCAAAATACAATGAATCTTTTGGTTCAGGTGAAAATTGGATAGCGCTTTTTATGAAAGGTTCGATTTCTTCCTTTTTTATTATCCTTATTCTTCTTCTTAATAATTTTAGAAAGCGATTAAATTCATCTTATGTTCGATGCATTTTTTTTTTAATTACATTACAGTATTTCGAAAATTCTTCAATTAGAAATTCTGGAGCAAAAAGGGTCATTTGCTTTTCTAATATTAATTCTGCTGTTTTACTATTTTTATTAAAGCAGCAAATAGAATATTCGCATCTATCACTAATTTAATCATTTAGGCACCTTATAATGTTCCATCATAAGTGCGCTTACCTCTCTTCCTAATTTTTCAGCATCATCAGGAGTTATTTCACTTCTTTTTTTAAATGATTGAATAAATTTTAGATCTGCTATTTTTTGTCTAAAAGCTGCTCGTGCTACCTCTGACCAGTTAATTTCAGGAAATTTCTCCATTTCTTCTTTTAATTTCTGCGATACCGAAAGAGTTATGTTTGTCATATTATTTTCCCTCATTATGTGAATTCACATAATCTATGTATGAATATGTGATTACACGTATAAAACATTATTCATGTTATGTTTTTTGGAAATTGTTTTTTTCATCCATAATTTTAAATTTTTTCTTGGTTTTGTGCCTTTCGTTTACGATAAATCATTTATTTTTAATTTCCTACATCGGTCTATAAGATTTAATTTTTTTTTGCAAACGTAAAAAATTTTACTTCCAACTCAAAAATATTTCCCCACAGCATTACTAATCCATTTTGAAGGTTTTTTTGTCGTTTTAATTTTTTTATCAATTACATTTTTAAATTTTTTTCAAAGCTCGTTTTCCTTCTATACAATTTTCAGATTTCCTTCCCAATTTTTATCAATTTCTCGAAAAACTTCAAAACATTTAAATACTCATTTTACAATTATTAAATTAGGTTGAAAATTTCATTAAAACATCGACAAAAATAACCATTTTTGCTGATGCTTCAATAATTTTTAATAGTTTTCAATTCGTAATTCGCGGAGAAGAAAAAAAATGGCAAAAAAGAAAAGATCATTTGCATGGTCACCTGTTAGAAAATTAATGAAGAAATCGGGTGCCAACATCGTCGCTCGAGATGCAGTAGAACTCTTAATCATCGATTTAGAAAAAACTGCAACCACCTTAACTAAGAAAGCATTGGGATTTGCCCATCATGCTAAACGTAAGAAGATCGCTAAGGAAGATATGGACTTAGCAATCAAATACCTTTAAAATTTAATCTGTTAGAGGTATTTTAGTTTTTTTTCATGAGTCCGCAAATTAATCTATGTTTTTTTTGGCGGATAATGTCGTATCTATCTGTAAATTATTGTCGGTGTATTGATAACTTTTCTCAAAAGATTGATAAGCCACTAAGATTAATTTGCGGACTCATGTTTTTTTTATTATATTTTTTTTTTAA
>JAUWMK010000204.1 GCA_030613185.1 Promethearchaeum sp. | reverse complement strand
TTAAAAAAATTAAATCTGAGTTCCAATGGATTAGAAACTCTTCCTTCGTGGATAACAAATTTAAAATCTTTAAAATCTTTAGACATAAGCAATAATAACTTTTCATTAATCCCTGATATCATTGGAAATCTCAAATCCTTAAGAGAACTAAACATTGGCAGAAATGATATGGACATCTCCCAAATTAATTTTAAAAAGCTGAGAAAATTACGGGTATTAAAAATGCAATCAACCAATCTCAGAGTATTTCCCGAGACTTTTCAAAATCTTATATTTTTAAAAGAATTAGATTTAAGTTACAGTGATTTATCATTTTTACCCGAAGTGTTTAAAAAATTCAAGAATTTAAAAAAAATTAATTTATTTCATAACGATTTAACATATCTCCCCGAAAGTTTTAATTATCTTAAGAAAATCGAAAATTTTAATATCGCGGGAAATTGCTTTACAAGTTTTCCGCAATGTATTAAATTTTTTAGAAATCTAAAGGATCTCGATATCTACGACAATAGCGAAATTATTCAAATCCCTGATTGGTTTGGAACTTTAAAAAAAATTGAAGAATTGGGATTATCGGGGCTAAATCTAAACGTGTTACCTTCTTGTATGAAGAACTTAAAAAATCTAAAGGGTTTAGCAATTGATGAAAATAATTTATCTGTGTTACCAGAATTTTTTAAAAACTTTCAAAAGCTAGAAGTTCTTTTTGCGGATAATAACAATTTTTTTTGTTTCCCTGATGTTATTAGAAAATTAAAGAAAATTGAACTCTTAGATTTAGGCGGAACATATATATCAGATATTCCAGATTGGATTGGAGATCTACCTAATTTAGAAGAATTATGCCTTGAAAACAATTTAATCAAGTCTCTTCCTAAATCCATCGAAAATTTACCTTTAAAATTGCTTGATTTATCAAATAATAATTTTAGAACATTATCTAATATTCCTCAAAAAATTATTTCAATAAGTTCATTCAAAGACAATAAATTGGTTGAAAAAGGTCAAGAGTTGGCAAACAGAAAAAAATTTGAAGAATTGATAGATTTTTATAAGAGAACACCGCTTGATTTAGCCATACAATACAATCACGAACCCGCTTCTTTAACAGATAATGAAAAAGAAAGACTCAAGTGGGAAGCAATGATTTTGGAACTGAGAATTATAGAAATGAATTCAAAGCCCGATGATTCATTAGTATCAGCAATTAGTAAGAGATTAGTTGTTGAATTATCTACAGGATATAAAATCATGATGTGAAAATCTATTTACCAAAAAAAAATCTTAATTTTAGTAAATCCAAAATTATAGTAGATAATTTGGAAATATGTTCGCATTAAGAACAAGCTTCGATTAAAAGATTCCACTAAAAACGAAGTCCGATTTTATCAAGGCGATAATTTCTGTTCTGATTTTAAAATACTCGACAAAATAAATATGGCTTTTCAATCGACTTTTTCTTCACTTTTATTGTGATCACATAACATTTGGGAATTGTAATATTGTATTTGGGGCGAAATTTTCATAAGATTTATATTTACATTTTATGATTAAAATTATTGTAAAATAAAATTAAGTTGAGGATTATAAAATGAGTGAAAAATCAAAAAATAAAATCAAAAAAATTCAAACACCTAAGAAAAACAAGGATGAAATTCTGGATACGATTTTTCACAATTCAAGAGTTAAATTAGATAAGGATCTGTTTGAAAATAACCTATCCAATTTTTGAATAAATCGTATAATTCCATTCTCCGTGAAAATCCAAACGTTCTATTTTGAGAGATTCCATCTTTTTATCGGATATTTTTATTCCCTTCTCATATTTTGCTAAATCTAATCTACATTTTACCTTCAACCCTTCTTTCGTTGCCCTATTCAAAATCAGATGAAACATTTTTTTTAAACTGTCCAAAGGCTCTCCGCGCCAGTTTAAAGTAATATGTGAAAATAATCGGTGCTCAATTTTATTCCATTTACTCGTACCGGGCGGATAATGACGCACGGTAATTGGTAACTTCAATTTGTTCGCTAATTCTTGCACGATTACTTTCCATAACCGCACACGGGTACCATTACTTCGTCCACCATCAGCAGTAATCAAGAGTTTGCTTGCATTTGGATAAGATTTTCTTCCATCTGCCTCCCACCAGGCTAAAATAGATTTTCCTGCAAAAACAGCCGTATCAGCTGAAACTCCGAGATTAATATATCCCATATTCCGAGTAATATCATATATTCCGTATGGAACAGCATTAATTCCTCTCTTTTGGGGAAAATCATATACGTTGACTTGAGTAGGTTGATATTTTGGATTCCATTCACGTCCATCGTTCTTATAAGCACCAATTAATTCTTTTTTTTTAGCGTCGATAGAAATGACTGGTTCATGTTCATCCATGAACTTTTCGGTCGTTAAAGCAATGTTTTTAAATTGCAAATCACGATCTGGATGATTTCCTCCTTCTTTTACCTTTCGATTGCTCTGTAAACTATATCCTTCTTCACGAAGTAGCCGGCGGATCACAAATTCGCTCGTATTATGTTTCCTGTTCATCAATCGTAATGCTTTTTTGATTTTTCTAAGGCTTTTACTGGTCCATCGTAAAGAAGATTGCGGATCTCCACGGGTATCAGGGGAAACCAATTGTAATAAATCCGATTTGAGGGTGGGATCAAGTTCTTCACTACGTTTTCGCCCACCTCCTTTCTTTCGAATCCGATTCGGAGGTAAATCTGGCGGATTTTGGAATTCTTGAATTCCTTTTTTAACCGTTGTTCGGGATAATCCAGTTGACACGGAAACAATTGAAATCCCTCCCCTCCCAAGCACTGATGCCTCAATGCCTGCCCATCCTCTTCGCTGACGCTCATTTAGGACAGTGAACAAATATTGAGCTTTAATCTGAATAACGGAATTAACGGATGCACACAGTTTAGAGTAAGAATAGATGTGATTTAAAAGATATTATACGATTATATGATGATGATAACTAATTTGTCAATTGATCAACTTATTTTCTCATGACTCCTAACCATAGAAAATTTTTTTTAAAAGATCGAAAACTTTTTTCTTAACTGCAAAAAACCCCCACATGAGTGGGGACGATTAAATAAATGAATTTTAATCTTATCCACATTTCGATGAACCCCCACATGCGCGGGGACGATCCTCCAGTTTCCATTAATATTCAAAATTTCATCGATGAACCCCCACATGCGTGGGGACGATTGACTACTACCTGAAAATACAAACCTGATATTCGATGAACCCCCACATGCGTGGGGACGATTTCTGGGGCGGTGATTGTTGCAGGTAAATTTTCGATGAACCCCCACATGCGTGGGGACGATCATGTTTAAATTCCCCACGGTTCTTCGGAAGTCGATGAACCCCCACATGCGTGGGGACGATCGAATTCTCTTAATCTGTTCTCGGACCGCTGACGATGAACCCCCACATGCGTGGGGACGATACTACAATTTTTAACCCAATATTATTTATCTTTATTACATTTAATTATATCTTTTTATAGTGCTTTTATTGGTGCAATTAAGAGTAACCCAAACCCAAACGTTTTTCCAGTCCCGATCCCATTATTTAAGGTATTTACAAACTGCTCTCCAATCTTGTTCTGCTAAATATTTCTCTTCTATCCCTATGCCTCTTTTCCACGCTTTATATATTTTAACCCCTTATATTCTTGGGGTGTTTTTCAATGATTTTTTTATTATTTTTTATATTCTAAATAAAAATGGTTTGTATGGCTTTAATTTCTCAAAAAAATTGGTGTGAAATATTTGAAATTCAAGAATATCTAAATACCAATAAGCTTGCAGGATATTATAATCATAACTATATGATAGAATCTAATGGTCAAATGTATATTCTTAGAATCCCTATACGAAATGCGGAAAGTATGGATTTACGATTAATTCCCGAAAGCATGGTTTTAAGATATCTGGAAAAAGAATCCTTCCTTGCACCAAGAATGATTTATGAAAATGAAGAAGAAATGTTTTTTATTCACAAATATATTGAAGGAAAAACATTCAGCCATACATACCCCGAAAACACATCTTTTCCCGATTGGATTCCCGTTAACATTGCAAATCAAATGAAGAAACTTCACCGATTAAAACCCCAAAACTTCGTGCCTTATTGTAATCATATCGCAAAATCCCCAAATTCTAGCGGTTTTTTCCAGTATCTAATAATGATGGTTGAAGATATTTACGAAAAATTCAAAAAACCCTATGCAGTACATTTTAAAAAACTCCAATTTCCTAAAGATCCTTTCAAGGTAGTAAAAATTAACTCGTTAAGACTAAAACCCAGACAATTTACTTTATGCCATTGTGACATCCACAAGAAAAATTTGATAATATCAGAAGAAAATAAAAATAATTTGGTGATTTTGGATTGGGAACTTGCGCTTGTAGCCGATTCTTTTTACGACATAGCAACCCACTTTCATAAAATGGGATACATTCCTTCTCAAGAACAGTTATTTTTGGAGCATTATCTTGGTCAAAATAGGGAAGCAACGTTTTTCAGAGACTCTTGGGATCAGATTCAAATCTACCTGCAATTAGAAAGAGTAAAATCTGCAATTGTTGATATTGTAAGGATGTCGCAGAAATTTAAAGAGGAATCCTCCGAAAAGAAAAAAAAGTTTTTGGCAGGGCAATATCAAAATATACTGAGAAAAGCTTGGGGAATATGGGGTTTGGATTCTTCAGAATTATCTACAAAAAAAATATTTTCAGTTTTAAATCTATAAAAAGAGTTTAATAGTTAATATAACGAAAAATAAAATAACAAATAATGGATGAAAATCAAATGGCATCAAATCCTAAAAAATCCTATAAAAACATAGATATTGACTCAAAAGAAATCTGTGAAGAGTGTAAATCTTATGATCTGGTATCGAAAGGGGAAAATTTGATTTGTAAAAACTGTGGTTTAGTGCAAACACCTTCAATAAAACATTCTGATACAAAAGACATAAAGGAACCAAATAAAGATAATTCAAATCAGAAAAGAATTATAGAATTATTTAATGATGAGAATTTTTCATATGAAGATGTAGTATGGGATTATGATGAAGATTTAGATTTAGATCCTTTGACAAATGATTTAATCCCTGACATAAGGAGGGTAATGGAATACGAACAACGTTTAAAGCATCCTGAAATAGAAAAAAGATTAAATCGAGAAATAAAAAAATCATACATAAAAAAAAGTATTAAAATCACCTATGTAAAGAACAATAAGTTAAAAATTATAGTCAAATGCCCCGTATGTTCAACTAAAAATGTTTTTCATCAAAATGGAATCTCGAAAAATGATTTAAAGATTTCTTTTTTTCGTAAGTGTAAAAAATGTAGCTTAGAAATTTATTTTAAAAAGAATCGAAAAAAGTTTAAAATATTTTTTATTACAGATGAATCAAGCTTATGATATTATTTTGGATTACATCATTGTTTCAATTTCTGAAAATAGAACTAAAAATAATCACCTTGAAAATTTGATTTTATATATTCTCATTTCTAAGAACTTTATGGCTTTAGAAACAAAGAAAATATCAAGTCGAGAATTAAAAACAAATAAAATCATAAAATATACCAAAAACCAATCAATCGCCAAATTTTATGATTACATCGCCTATCCAGATTGGTTCAAGCAGAGAATGAAACCGATCTTTGAACAACACCGCAAAGAAAATGAAGGAACAGTATTCATAATGGTAGATCCCAGTAAAAATAATAAATCCATCGGATCAATCTATCTCGAATTAAAGCCCAAACACATGAGTAAAGGAAAGCAGATCCCTATTTTTGGGTGGTTAAATGCCGAGAGTAAAGAAATTGCACAAAAACTACTTAGCCATGTTGAAAAATTTGCCAAAATCAAAGGATATAAAGAAATTCGAGGGCCCCTAAATATGCCGAAAATGTTTGGCTGGGGCGCGCAAGTACAATATTTTGATTGTCCAATGTATTGGGAAACACCGCACAACAAATCTGAAATACCGAAATGGATCGAATCATGCGGATACAAACCAGATACAGAATATATAACGTTGGAACTCACCGAACTTTTGGAGGTCGAAAATCCATATCCCGAACTCGAAATTGTTTCATATCCCATTGAAGAACTTTTTGCCGACAAGGAAATGATGGGAAAACTTTCAAAACTTATAGAGCGTAATTTCAGCGGTTTTCTTCCCGATATCACCACTGATGAAAGAAAATTTGAAGAGATGGGAAAAATGCTCTTGGAAACGGGGCATGGGAATGACTTTTACATTCTGGCAATCAACAAAAAAACTATGGATTTGGTGGGATTTATCCTTGAAGTGCCTAATATTTTTGAGATATGGGCGGGAAGCAAGCTAAAGAATGTCGTAGCTGATACGGTAATAGTTGATGAAAAATACAGGGGGGCTTACTTCTTTTTCTTTCTATTTAATGAGATCTACAAGAAACTTGCTCCAAAGGGAATTGACGGTGTTATTAGCGGTTTAATTTGGTCGAAAAATATCGCTGCCATGAAAACATTTACCAAAATTGGAAAGCAGGTTCAAAAGACCGTGGTGTTTCAGAAAACTTTGTAATATTTTGTAGTTTTTTTATATTAATAAAATAAATTATCTAAAAATGATTAATAATGAGCAAAGTAGCATTGAAAAGTGAAAACAATTTGCATGATGTTGATATTTGGGAAAAAATTCATTTCTACCCTCCATCTATTCAAAGTGGATTTGAAAAATTAAAAGAAACAACGGATGAATATATAGCCAATGGGTATTCCGACTTGATTCAAAGGCGATGCAAATTTGATGAAGATTTTCTAAGAGGATTTAGCCACAATATCTCAAAAACTCAATGTTTGGAATGGAGTTTTGCAAAAGCGGGAGGAATTGTATACAAGTTTGGATTTGAGTGGGCCAAGCTTAAAATTCTCCGCAATTATCAAAAACATCTAAAAAACCCTTTTTCAGGCAACGGATTTTTCTATTTTCTTAGACGGGATTGCAAGAAGGGAATTCTCAAAGAATACGGTGTATCTTGTTGGAAGGATCTTCTTGAAATTTCTCTTAAAAATCATACGTATTATCAACGAGATAGACAGAGTTTTTCGGGACAAAAGGGATTACAAAGAGCCAAAGCATATCTTCAAAAACAATATGAGAAAAATGGAAAAATTCCCTTAGGCGATGATAACGGATGTAAACTTATTGCTAAAGCAATCCGTCGAAATATTTGGGCGGAATTTGGAATTACTACATGGGGAGATCTAATTTATGAAACTTTCGGATTTATTAAAGGAACACAAAATCTTTGGAAAGGAGGTGGTGGATTGGAACGTGCTTTATTTTGGATTAAAAAATTTTATGATGAGAATGGAACTTTACCATCGGGAAAAAATTCGGATTATTATTATATTATTAATCAACTTGCTTCAAGCAAATTTTGGAAAAAATACGGGATCAGTAATTGGGATGATTTAACAATAAAAGCCTGTGGATTGGTTTCAAATAAGAAAAAAAGCAAGAATTGGGCAGGAATAGAAGGACTCGAAACTGCCAGAAATGAATTAATAAAATATTTCGATGTTCATCAAAAGCTCCCTGTGTCATCGAAATTTTCCTCAATAAATCAAGCAATCAGAAAAGGGTATTGGAAAGAGCAAAAAATTAATTCGTGGAATGATTTACTCAGAGATCTTTTCGGAAGAGTCAATGGGTTTAATGAAATTTGGATGGGACAAAAAGGTTTGGAAAGAGCCAGAAAAGAATTAAAATCATATTTCAATACCCACCAAAAACTCCCAATATCACCAATGTTTTCAACTATAAGTTGGGCAGCTAGAAAAGGGTATTGGAAAGAACAAAATATTGAATCTTGGAATGATTTACTCAGAGATACATTTGGAAAAGTTAATAGACCTTATTTAACTTGGAAAGGCAATATAGGTTTAAATCGTGCAAAAAAAATTTTAATCGAATATAAAAATAAGCATAATAAATATCCTGAAGAAAAAATTAACAGCAACCGATTTATGGATATTAAAAGAGCATTAAGTAAAAAATATTGGATACAGCTAGGAATTTTTACATGGAAAGACTTGATTCAAAGTATTTTCAATGAAACTCAAAGCGATTATCATATTACTCAATATTTCGAATAATTATTTTTCGATTAATTTTTTTTTTTTCAACTTTTTTGAGTCAGTTATGAAATATTTACAATGATTTGATTTTATTCTAAATTAACCTCCTTTTCGAAGAGTTTCGACATAATTCACCTTTTTCCCCCATTTCTTCCAAATTAATGTGAACACTTTCTCTCATTACAAGAAGTTCT
>JAUWMK010000379.1 GCA_030613185.1 Promethearchaeum sp. | reverse complement strand
AATATCTTCAAGTTCCTCAATAGCAATATGGGGTATTAATTTTGGGGGTAACATGGAGAAAATATCGTTGTAAAGAAATAAAATGGGGATATGATCCAGATGATACGTAAAGAAAAGATTTTAGAAAAAGACTATATATATCTGTATACAATACAATTTTATTGAGAAAAATGGCTTCAAAAACGATTATGATTCAACAAGAAACTTATGAGAAATTGAAGAGATTAAAGCGTGGAAACGAATCTTTTAATGATTTAATTCTGCGTTTAGTTGACAAAAAGCAAGATCTCAATCCGTTCTTCGGTATACTTTCCGAAAAAGAAGGAGATGTAATTGATCATACATTGTCTCAAGTAAGGATCTCTATGGATAAAGCAGATAATTTACGTGGAGATGATTTTTAATAAATGAAGGCTGTATGTCTTGATACAAGAGTACTTTCTGGTTTTCTTAAGGGAAAACAAATTGCTCTTGATCTTATTGACAATTTTCAATCAAAAAAATTTGAGATTTATACAACTACAGCTAACATTTCTGAATTTTATATGGGAATGTTCAAAACCAATATACTTTCTGAAAAAAAAATTAAAGAGATTGATAAATTTTTTAAAACTCTCCACCCAAGACCAATTGATTATAATACAGGATTTCTTGCAGGAAAACTTTATTCAACCGAGTTAAAAGGACAAGAAATAGGTTGGAGAGATACTTTCATTGCAGCTTCTGTTCTGCTCAATGGCCAGATTATAATCACCAGTAATTATAAACATTTTGAACGAATAAATGATTTAGAGGTTATTAAATACTATTGATCTTTCTTTTTAATCCAACTAATTATAAATAAAATTCCCGGAATCAAGAAGGGGATACAAAACATTAAACCAGCGATAAATTTGTTACTACCTGCATCAAACATTACATACCCTCCCATACATAGACTTATAGTAGTCATAGCGACTCCTCCTATTAATTCACCTTTTTTTTTTGGAAACCATGTAAAAATATAAAAGATTAGCTGCAGTGGAATCATAATTACCATAGGTAAAACTTCTAGAAAATCAGCACTATTAGGATCGATAGGGTCTTCCTCAATGATTGAAGCAACAGATACTAGTATAAGACCGCCCGTAAAAATAAGAACCACCAAACCTCCTAAAATTCTCCCAAACCAAAGTAATTTTTTAGACATTTTTCCAATCCCTAATTGATTTTTGGACTATATAATATTTTAGAGGAGAGAAATCGTTTATAATTTTTTTTCGAATAAAACGACTCCAGATGGTTTTCCTTCAACGTAGGAAAAACCAAGATCTTGAATTGATTGAGAAATTGCACGCGGGCAAAAAATTCGGATATAAAATTTATCAAAATCATGTTTTCTTTTCTTTTCTTGAATTAAAACTCCTTTTAGAAGATCCGTTGCTGCTGAGATTTTTCCATATGTAATTAACCAAATATCATCAGATGACGGATTTTCTCCTTCTAATGACGCGTCTGAACCAATTTTTAGTACTATTGCTTCATCATTTCTAACCCATTTTCCTTCAATCTTAGAAATTTGCTGCAGGTTAAAAGGTTTATATGACCAGCCAGCGTTAATTTCAGTTTTAGGACCATTGGGAATATCTCGTAAAAATATAAAAGCTTCTTCAGGAGCAATCTCTATATATGGTTTAGATTGCAAATTTCTAAGTGGAATTTCTCCTAATTTGCCCTCAAGTAATTCCATATAATCTTTCTGATAATATCCTAGGGCTTTTGCAATTGAAACTGAACCACTATTTTCAGTGAATGTATCATATTGGATATATTTAACATTCTTACTTTTTGCGTAATCAATTGATTTTTGACCTAGAATCTTACCAATACCCGTACGTTGGTATTCTTCTGCCACTCTTCCGCCTTCCGCCCAAGCATAATCTTTAGATAATATTTTCACCCGACCCAAAGCTATAAGAAGAGTTTTTTGTTCATCTTTAAATGCACCGAAAGTGGAGCTATTTTCATCTAAAATCCATGATTTAATTATTTTAGGTAAATAATCTTCAGAAACACCGTTTTCATCTTTCCAAATGTTCTTACATAAGTCAAAAACTGCGGGGAGATCTTCTAAAGTAAGTTCTCGAAAGAAGAGTTGCATACACTTTTTTAATTAATATTTACTGAATAATTTTTTTTTTAAAATCTATAGCATGAAATCTTTAGATATTAGCAAAATTTCTACATTCGGAAAAATTCTTAATCTAAATTACGTGAAATTATATATGAAAACTATTCCAAAAGTTGCAGAGAGATTTATTAGGTATGCAAAAATTTCTACTCAAAGTTCTGAGCAGAGTAAAAAAATACCCAGTACTGAGAAGCAATTTGATTTGGCAAATTTATTAGTAGAAGAACTTAAAGAAATAGGTTTAGAAGACGCCCAAGTAGATGATAAATGTGTGGTTTATGCTACGATTCCTTCAAGTCTTCCCAAAAATTTAGAAGATAAAGTTCCTGTAATTGGTTTTAATTCTCATATAGATACTTCAACAAGCGAATCGGATGAAAATATAGATCCACAAGTGGTAGATTATCAAGGAGGTGATATCATTTTATCCAAAAATAGAACTATCATTATCAGCCCAAAAGATAACCCCCAATTAAGTGATTATATTGGAACACAAATAATCACTACGGATGGAACCACGTTATTAGGAGGCGATGATAAAGCAGGAATTGCTGAAATTATCACAGCAGCAGATGAATTGTTAAAATTGGGTTCTAAAAAGCTTCATGGAAAAATAAGATTAATGTTTTCACCTGATGAGGAAGTCGGAAGGGGTCATGAAGCAGTTGATTTAACAACATTTGGATCTAAATTTGCCTATACTGTTGACGGTGGTGAAATGGGAGGATTAGAAAAAGAAAATTTCAATGGGGCTGAAGGTAAAATCGAAATTAAAGGTTATAATGTACATCCGGGTTATGCATTTGGTTTGATGAAAAATGCACTTCGAGCAATACCTGAAATTATAAAATTATTCCCTAATGATATCGCTCCTGAAACAACCAAGGAACGTGATCCTTATTATCATCCAACCGATATAAAGGGGACAGTAGATAATGTAACGCTCACTTATATCTTGAGAAATTTTGATGCTTCTGGATTGGACGAACAAATAAAATTTTTGTATGATGGGGTGAAAAAAGTTCAATCCCAATTTCCAGACCTAAAAATTTCAATTAAAACTAAAAAAAGCTATAAAAATATGAAAGAAATCCTTGATAAATACCCCTATATCGTTGATATTGCAAGGAAAGCTATTGAAAAAACTGGTTTAAAGGTAATAGAAGAACCAATTAGGGGAGGAACAGATGGAGCAAGATATTGTTTCATGGGATTGCCTACTCCAAATATTTTTACAGGAGGTTTTAATTTTCATTCAAAAAAGGAGTTTATTCCTATAATTGCGATGGAAAAAGCAGTAGAAACAATCCTAAATATAATTGATATTGCAACGCAACATTTTTTGGAAGAAAATAGTAAAAATTAAGAATGCTGAGAAAGCGGGCCAAATTTATTAAAAATAAAAAGTGACTTCTTTATTTCGTCAAATTGAGCTCGGATCCACTCTAATAAAATTTCACAATCTTTTTTTTCTTTTACGATTTGTGGATTTGAACCGAACATTGACTTTTGGTATATTAAATCATCAAGTTTTTTTTCAATTTGGACAAGTGCAAGAGAAAATTTATCAAAAAGATAGTTTAAATCATTGTTATTTGAATTTTTTATTTTTATAAGTTTTTTTTTCGAAAATTTTGGCATTTTGAATCCCCCTATTATTTTTTTTGAATTTTCTATTTATTAATTCTTCCTTTTTTTCTTTTTAATTGTTTTCAATATTTATTTAAATCATTTTCTAGTCAAATAATTCAGAGATTTAAATAAGAACTTTGAATATTTTTAATTCTGACTGATATAAAACTTTCCAATTAATAATCTCTAGGAAGTATTCTATTTTGTAGTATTTCTTTTAGAAAGTTTCTAATATTTTTCTATTTTTATTTCAAAAGCCCATATATTGCTGGATTAATATAAAATCGAATAAAATTCATTTTGATTATAACAATTTCTTAATCTCATTGAAGAATAATTGAAAATCAGATGAATATTCGAGAGCAATTTCATAAACAAGTTGATTATCAATTTTAGCATACTGATGTAAGATAAGATTCCTAAAGCTTTTCATTTGCTGAATATTCTCGATATGTGGGATTTTTCCAGATAATAAGCTCAGTAAATCATCTTCATCTGATGGAGGACCTAATTTTAGATCTTTAACCATAATTGCGCAAATATCTAAAATACACTCAATACTAATTTGAAGAATTCGTTCAATTGCTCTTTGAGTTTTAGTAGATGTTAAATTATTTTCTTCAGAATCAGGAAGAATTTGATTTAATTCGCTGATGTATTTTTCTAATTCTGAAATTTTTGATAAAATTCTTTCACTATCCATTCTTAACAGTCTCTAAGAAATAATCATAATGT
>JAUWMK010000370.1 GCA_030613185.1 Promethearchaeum sp. | reverse complement strand
CGGTTGTTATGTGAATCCCCCGATTGGGTATGGGTTTTTTGCCATAAGCGTTGAATTTTGTTGTTTCATTCATTTAATTTCACTAAATATTTTATATTTTTAATTTTCCTTTTTTTTTTTTTTTTAGATTGATTGATTGATTGATTGATTGATTGATCGATTGATTGATTTAGATATAGAATTAATATTTCATTTTATGTGATAAATTTTATGAAGTTGGATCCCTAATCGCAGGAAATCATGTTTCATCACCAGATTATAGCTTTTTTCCATTGATTTCTCGAGATCTTCTGAATTAGGTTGAAGCCAGATAGGAATCTTTCCGATAAACCTGTCCGGAATGACGTCTACAGAAAAATCATCATCCACAACGTATTTTAATTCATTGGGGTTACAGAGAATTTGGTAATCTGCGTCGGGTTTAGGAGAACATACAATCCAGTCTATATCCCAAGGTATTTTGTTGGTTCCATTTGTTTCAATTGCGATTCGAACAGTTTGTTTTTGGGAAAATTTGTTGCGAATTGCGAGAATTAATTCTTCAAGATCATAGAGGGTTGGTTCTCCTCCCGTAATAATTACGGTTGGGAAATTTATTTGTGACATTATCTCTTCAATTCTCAACTCTTGCACATTCTCGGAATCCCATGAATCTTTAGTATCACACCATGAACAGCGGAGATTACAGCCAGCAAACCGTATGAATGAAGCAGGAGTTCCCATCCAAGAGCCTTCACCTTGAATTGAATCGAAAATCTCACAAATTTTGTAATTCACATGGAGATTAAATATATGAAAAAATAAGAAAATTGTGAAAAAATCCAATTATGATTCTGCTCTTACGGAACAGATGACAACTGACTAAGAAAAACTTGGTCTTTTTTTCTCTTTAACCTTATAATTTGATCAAATACCCTGTGATTTTGACTATCCCTTAATGAAAATGATTTGTGGTTTAGTATCCCTTTCTTCTGACTATGACATAGTGAAAATGATTTAACGATAAATTCCACAAATGAAAATTATGATGTCAATTTATCAATATCTCTTAATCCATTTAAAATATCATAAAAAAATGATTACATTATAGTCAAATCGGCTTCATTTTCGACATTCTCCAAGATAACTGATAGATCAACCTTCAAAATCCGTCACGATATATGATTGGATGCTATTGAATAAATTATATAATTTTTTTAAAAGTATAAACAATCTCCCACTGACAATGGAGAAGTTGTATTTGAATCTCTCTCAAAAATAACAAAGAAATTTTCATTTAGAAGAAGATTTTGATATTGTGAAAAACAAAAGATATTTACAAATATTTATAGTAATAATCCTTTATTTGAAGCATGGGTATGAAAACATATTTTCGAAATAAAACATTAAAAACACAAATAAAATTCGCATTAATCATTACTGTGATATTTACATCAATTATACCCATAGTATATATTAGTATTTCTACTTTAAACATGAAAATAGAAAATGAAGAAGTAAATAATTTATTAATAAATGAATATTTAAAGGATTTTTCAATTTTTCTGTTAATTTTTCTTCTTCTTATTGGATTCGGGTTTTATTTTTTTATTTTTTTATCGAATTCAATCGCAAATAATCATGAAAAATTAATAAAGCAAAGCACTTCAGATTTAAAGAAAATTAATAAAAAAATGCAATCAGTTTTTGAAACTGCCAATGAAGGTTTTTGGGAAGCTGATAATAATGATATCACTCTTGATGTCAATCCCAAAATGTGTGAACTTCTCGGAAAAACAAGGGAAGAATTAATTGGTAAAAATTCTCTTGAACTTTTAACTCCTGAAGAAAAAGAATTAGTTTCGTATCAACATAAGGAGTATAGAGATAAAGGCTTGACTAGCTCTTATGAGATATCATATATAATTTCAAAATCTAAAATCGTAAACTTTATTGTAAATGCTGCTCCAATCTTTGATGAATTTGGAGAAAAAATAGGTAATTTTGCAATGATGACAGATATAACATATCTTAAAGAAGCTGAGAAAAAGTTAAAAAATCAAATAGAAAAACTCGATTGTTTATTTGAAATCTCTCGTCTTCTCGCAAAACCAAAAATAGCTATTTCTAATTTACTCCATGATTCCTTAAATTTAATAATCCTTGCATCTCAAAATCCGGATAAGACATTTGGTAGTATTTCTTACGACGATTATAAATTTAAATCTGAAAATTTCAGGGAAACCGAATTAAAAATATCTATTTTGGATAAAATTAATGATAAAAAACTTGCAATTGATATCTATTATTTAGATGAAAATCTGATTTCTGAAGAAGAAATAAACTTAATAAAAGAAATTGAGGTGCGTATAAAAAATGAAATTTCAAGGCTAGAAATAGAACAGGATAATTCTATCTTAGCTAATATTGTGGAAAACTCAGGCGATGCAATATATAGTACAAACTTAGATGGAACTATTATATCATGGAATTTGGGTGCAGAAAAAATCTATTGTTATACCGTTAATGAAATTATGGGTAAAAAATTTAGATTCTTAACTCCTCCCAATCTATATGATGAATGTAATTTAATTCTTGATAGAATTAGTAACGGTGAACACATTACTCATTTTGAGACTAAACATTTAAGAAAGGACGGTAAACTTCTCGATATCTCTTTAAATGTGTCTCCAATTAAGAACACTACTGGAAACATAATTGGGTTATCGGCTATTGCTCGTGATTTTTCTGAGGAATTTGAAAAACAAAAACTATACCAAGAACAAATCTTAAAATCATCACAATTTAAATCAGAATTTATGGCTTCTATGTCTCATGAATTGAGAACTCCGTTAAACAGTATCATAGGTTTCTCAGATATCCTCATAGAAAGGTATTATGGTGAATTGAATAATAAACAAGTTGATTACATTAATAATGTTAGATTCTCTGCAGATCATTTATTAAATTTAATAAACGACATATTAGATATCTCAAAAATTGAAGCTGGAAAAATTGAATTGAATATTGAAGATATTGAACTAAATGAAATAATAACCCGAATTGAAATTACACTTAGACCAGAGTATGAGAAAAAAAATTTGAAATTTGAAGTAATCGGGCTAAACTCCAAGCAATTTATTTCTGCAGATTCTGTAAGATTTAAAGAAATTATTTTTAATCTATTAAGTAATGCAGTAAAGTATACAAAAGAAGGTATGATTAAGTTTGAAGTTATTGAGCTTGATAAATTTTGGGAATTTAACGTGATCGATACAGGTATTGGAATCAAAGAAGAACATTTCGATTTAATTTTTAAAGAATTTAAACGAATACAATCTGCATATACTTCTTCAGTCGAAGGTACAGGATTAGGCTTATCTTTATCTAAAAAATTAGTTGAACTTCATCGAGGTAATATTAGTTTTACAAGTAAATGGGGTGTAGGATCGACATTTACATTTACTTTACCAAAAACATCTAAGGATACAATAAAAATACCCTGATCAACGATTATGCTCTTCTGGGGCAGATGACAACAGGCTGAGAATATTTCGGCCAATTTACTCCTCTCATCATGCAAATCGCCAGTGTTACTCGAAAATCCCCAAGTTTAAGATTGCTGGCTGCTAATCGAAAAATTAGTATTGATGGTTCATAACATGGGGAAGCAAAATCCAAAACATAAGAAAAAACATATCCAAAGGAAAAATTCTTTATCGTCTCCTGAGAAGATAAGACCAAAATCCTTTTCTGAATTGAAACCTGTACTTAATGAAGAATTTCCAAGAGTTGACCAAATTTTTAAAGATTTTCGAGATGCATTTCGATTTCCGACCTTTCCAAGGGAGAAATATACTCTTCCCAATTTTGATTCAAATACTGCAAAAAAGATATTTCAATTGAAAATTAGTATCAAATATATTCGTCCGCCCATTTGGAGAAGAATTTTAATAGAGGATACGGCGACCTTTAGTGATCTGCATGACACCATTCAAGAATTATTTGATTGGGATAATTATCATCTGCACGAATTTGAATCAAGGCTAAAAAATCCAATAGAAACTGTAATTCGTATCGGTTTTGATGATGATGGGGCTTATGATATTTTAAACGAGGAAAATGTTGAATTACGCCAAATATTATCAATGGAGAATAAACGAGTTCATTATCTTTACGATTTTGGTGATAATTGGGAACATTTAATTGTTTTAGAAAAAATATATGCCTATTCTGACTTTTACGAACTTCATTATCCGATTTGTATAAAAGGTAAGCGAGCAGCACCGCCTGAAGATTGTGGGGGCGTTTATGGATATGAAAATATTTTAGAAGCATTAAAATCATCTAAGGATCCAGATAGTGAGGAAATGCTCGAATGGGTTGGGGATTTTAATCCAGAAGAGATAAATTGTGAGATTATTCCAATAAAAGAAATAATTGTAAAAGAAAAGAAGTCGATGGATTTTTAAATTTCTTCTTCACTTTTTTGGCATTTTCTGCATTTAAAAACTAATCTTTTTCCTAACTCCACCGCAACTATTTCATGAGGGGGGCATTGTTCTTCTTCATAAATCATAACATTCTCTTTTTTAAATTTCTTTTCTAACATGATATCTTTCGCTTTAGGGTGATAACTGGGTGGAACGCTTTCGAAATAAGAACAACCATCAACTGTGCATTC
>JAUWMK010000386.1 GCA_030613185.1 Promethearchaeum sp. | reverse complement strand
TCGACTCCTTTAAAAATATGTGCAGAATAACCTGCTCTTTTGCAGTAGGATGTTCTCCTATTTTCTTCAATACGTGATACTATTAAATCATTTGATCCTTAAAGCTTTGAAGTTTTGGTTTGGATGTTTCTTTATAGTTTTATTATATGTTTTTTCCATTTTTTGCTCGTATTTTCTGATTATTTCAAATATTTCATATCAGTAGAATAAATAAGTCGATAGAACCAAAACAAAATATGGATGAAAAAATAGCCTTTGTATTTTCAGGGGGTGCGAGTCTTGGTAGTCAAGAAATAGGAATGCTAAAAGCAATAATTGAGTATGGAATAACTGCTGATTTTGTAGTTGGAACATCCGTTGGTGCTTTAAATGCAACCTATTACGCATATAATCCAAGTTTAAATGGGGCTCAAAAATTAGAAGAAATTTGGAAATCAATAACATCTAATGACATATTTCCTTTTTCTGCCTTAAAGAGTGTCAAAAGAATTGTTAAAGGCAGCAATTATCTTATCGATCCGAGCGGTTTGGAAAAATTATTATTAGAAGTCATACCCTGTAAAAATTTAGACAATACTAAAATTCCTGTTCATGTGGTTGCATCCGATATTTTAACTGGTGAAGAGGTTGTTTTTTCTTCGGGAGAAGTGGTTCAAAAACTTCTAGCAAGCGCGGCAATTCCAATGATTTATCCCCCAGTAAAAATAGGAAGTCATATTCTTGTAGATGGTGGTGTTCTTAATAATACTCCGATATCAACAGCCATTAGATTCGGTGCGACTAAAGTAATTGTTTTTCCAACAGGGTATACTTGCGATAGACGAGAAGTACCATCAAATTTGATTGAAATGGTTTTAACATCTTATAGTTACATGCAACATCAAAAATTAGCTACTGATATTGAATTATACAAAGATAAAGTAAATTTAAAGATAATTCCACCTCTTTGCCCAGTGAAAGTCTCACCTAACGATTTTTCAAATTCAGAAGAATTGATTAAAAGAACCTACGAATCAACTCAAAAATGGCTTAAAATGGGGAATTTAGAATCCAATATAGTCCCTAAATTAATGAAATTTCATAATCATAGTGATGAAATGGAAGAAATGTAATTATATGAAAACGAAAATGAATGAAATGAATGAAATGAAAAAATAAAAAATTTTGAATTATTAAGAATTTTACTTATACAAAATGAACTAGCAGAGCAACACCCGAACCTATAACTATTCCAGTACCCCATGGAATTAGAATTGATTCGATCAGAGTTTCTACAATTATTGCTTTTAAATTAGCAATTGAGATTGTTTCTTGTGATAGAGATACATCTGTAAGCATCGTGCTTAATAGTAGGATATGAATTACATAAAATAAGTATAAAACCCAGTGTGGTGTTTCTGGTATAATGTATATTAGTAATGCTGTAATTCCACAAACCAATCCCCATCCTCCCAAATCGCCCAAATAGAAAATTTTCCAATCTAAATAGATGTCATCGCGATTTGCCCACATGAATGCGATCAAATGAACTATATGCGCGGGTAACCAAAATGAATAAAGGAATATAATTAATTGTGGATCAGTAAATAACGCCATTAAGTAGTACTAATTTTGTAAAAATATAAATGTATCGTGCGATCAGTAGGTTGAAAAAGGAAAATCTGCATGAAATACCTAATTTTCCTTTACATCTTTTCCTAATCAATAAATTTTCTAAGATAGAATTTTTTTTTGGGATTTTTTTTTTTGTTTATATAAAAGAACCGAAATTATTAAAAGGATAATTCATGAAGTTTTCATATCAATGAATTTTTAGGTCATTTGTGAACTTATTTGGAAAGATTACAAGAAAAATGGCAAAAATTGATTGATAACTAATAATTTCGAATAAATTGGGGGTTTTTTGTTAGATCATTTCAGATGTATTTAGATTTATTCAGATTTATTTGGGATTATAAATGTGTGATTAAAAAATGAAAAAAATAAATTCGATTTTATTAATATTGATGATGGCTCTAGGTGCTTTATCCGTAGCCTTTCTCCCATCGTCTATTGGTAGTTCTGCTACAGAACTACCTGACTACGAACCAGTTGATTTTGGTACTGAAATAAGAAAAGCTAATTATGAACTTGATCCAAATATACCAATAATGTCAGCAAAATCTTCTTCTTTCGGTCCAAATTCTGCTGGTGAAGAAGGAGACTTGATGTATTATCTTTCATTAGATACTGTGTTAGGACAATACTTTTTCGATGTATATGAATGCAGAGCCTCAGGGCTTATTGCTGAAGTTTGGGTTCAAGTTAATATGAGTTTTCCAGATGACAGACCTGATCCTGTGGTTACAGATGACCAAGTACACTATTTATTAGATGAATTTGAAAATAATATCTACGATAAAGATACAAGTGTTTTTGGAACACCTGATGAACTTAATGGATCTAATTCATTATTAGAAGCTTTGGGGTATTTCCCAGAAGGTTATTATTTTAATGAAGATGCAAAGAATTTAATTTTTGTTTCAAATGTGAGAGATGATGCATATTATAATTCATCATATCCGTATTATATTGCTGGTTTCTATTCACCAACTTATGAAGCATATTTTGACAGAAATATAATTACAATCGATACCAATGATTGGGAAAATCGAATGGGTCCTGATGTTGCACGACCATACCTTTATGAGAGCATTATTGCTCATGAATATCAACATTTGATTCATGATGATTATAATGGAGAAGATGAAACATTCATGAATGAAGCATGTTCTTTATATGCAGAACCACTATGTGGATATCCAATTGATTGGGGTCAAGTATTACGATTTTTAGAAACACCTGATAATTCATTAACAGTTTGGGGTGATCAAGGAGATATTAATATCTTGGCAGATTACGGTTCATCCTTCCTATGGGCAATGTATCTATCCGATCATTATGGAGGAGAAGATTTTATTGGTCATTTTGTTCAAGCAGGTATCCCCGGGATTGACGGAATTAATGCAGCTTTAGAATACTTCGGACATAGAGAAGATTTTGAAGATGTTTATCATGATTGGAGAATTGCAAACCTAATTCAATGCGGATGTGGAAAATATAATTATAAGTCTTTTGATTTAAGTGAGGAAGCAGAATACGACCTTCATATCCATAATGTGGACCCTGAAACACCTGATTGGATCCAAGGATCTGATTTTGGAACAACTGTCACATACGATGGGCATGATACTGGTATATCAACTCTTAGTCCTTACGGTTCTGATTACATTAGAATGGATTTTGAAGAATGGAGATTGAATTTCGCAAAATTATACTTTAATGGTGATGATGTTGCATTGGTTGATGGATGGGAAATGACAGAATTTGGATGGTATTCTGGAGCAGATGATCTTATGAATGCTCTTCTTGGTGGAGAAGTATATGTTGATCCTTCAGATCCAACATTGTATTTGAGTACTTATTGGGAAGTTGAAGATTACTGGGACTTTGCATTTGTTCAAATATCTACTGATGATGGTGAAACATGGATTTCTCTTGAAAATGAATATACAACTTCAGAACATGATCCTAATGCTCATCCAGATGTTGTTGACAATCTTCCGGGAATTACTGAATACGTGGGAGAAGTTGTAGATATGACATTTGATCTTTCGGCTTATGCAGGTGAGGATGTTTTACTCGGTTTCCGCTATGTGACCGATTGGGCAACTTATTATGAGGGTTGGTATCTCTTTGATGTAAAGGTTGGTGAGACTACACCTGATCTTGCTCCAATATATCCAGATGCTTCATTTATGGTTACTGTTGTTGCAGCTAGGGAAACCCATAGAGGTACTTTCTACTTTTTATATGATATAAGACTTAATGATTCCAATTATGGATCAGCATATCTATTTCCAAAATGGGCAGACTATGTTGTTTTAATTGTTAGTACGACACAAGATCAAGGTTTTGCAGACTATTCATTGAAACTCAAAACCAGAAGACAACACCATCGTTTTGGAAGATAAAATTTTTATACGGAAATTAATAATTTCCGTTTTTTTTTCTTTTCTTTCTTTCTTCTCTCTTTCTTTGAATTTTTTTCCTTTAGTTATTTGTATTTGATTGATTCAAATTTCTCAAGTATAGATTAAAAAGATTTAATCGATTCTTAAATAAAGGAATTTTGCATTAAACTTGAACCAAAATAATATATAAACAATATAATAAAATAAAACTATAAAGAAAACTCTCAAGTATTTATAGCAAATTTTTTTTGCTTTATATCCTTTAATTAACTTGTTTTGGAGAAGAACCGAAAGGATCCTACAATGAAAGAGCAGGTAATTCTGCAGCTTTATTTATTGGGA
>JAUWMK010000109.1 GCA_030613185.1 Promethearchaeum sp. | reverse complement strand
CGTTCATTTCTTTTATTGAATCAATAATTTTCTCATTTATATCTTGTATATCAATGGAATTCATCTTATTCCTTGACTTTTTTCTGGTTTTCTCTTCAATTTCAATTTGAACCACATTTTTCCTTAAGAATTGTAAAATTTCAAAAATTAAGGAACTAGTAATTGGAAACTCTTCTTCTTCACTGAAGACATTCTCTACTTCAATATTTTTTAATACTAATTCGATCACCGAAATACTCTTAGAATATAGTTTCTTTGATTGGGAATAGAGGTTTTTTTGAAATTCTGACCATGCAATTTTACTTAAAACAATGCCTTCAGATAGATAGGTAGCTATTGTATTCTGCTTAATGTTAATAATTTTTTTCTCAAGAAAATCAATTTTATAAAAATCCGGTATTATTCTCAGTGCTCGACTATAATTTCGTTCCGAACTTAACCAATAAAATCTGGATCTCTTATATTTATGCAATTTTGCATAATTTATGGCTTTTTTAGTTCTATTTTGACCTCTTCTAATAAATAAATTGGATCTTAAATTATTAAAAAAATAATTAGTCTTTTTTCTATAAATAATCAAAATAATGATCACAGGAATATCTATAAGAAAATATGTCCCGATGCTGAGACCTATAAATAGTATTATCAGAATAGACCAAAATATTACCTTAAGAATTCTATAAATTAATTTAGAATCTTTACGATTCATATTTTTGACCAAAATTTTTGATGATTTTGAACTGGTTTCCTTAGTTATTTCCTCTCTATCGATCTTCCGTTCGCTTTTTTTTATTTCGCGTTCAGAAATGATTTTTCTCCATCGCAATGTTATTTTTTTTCGATTTAAAAGAAATAGCATTAGAAAGATAGGGATATCGATAAGGGAAAAATAACTACCATCAAAGATATCACCAATTAAAAAAAGAATCATTGTGCAAATAACACATATCCATCCAATTCCTTTAAAAAATATATAAAGATCTTGCTTACTTATTTTAGGAATTGCTTGATCTTTATTTCTTCCAATATTTTTTGATGATTGTGATTTATTATTCTGAATTTTTTTCGCTCGTTCAATCTTCCGTTCGCTTTTTCTTATTTCGCCATCAGAAATGAATTTTTTCCTTCGCTTTGTTATCTTTTTTCGATTTAAAATAAATAAAATTATTAAAATAGGGATATTGATAAATACATATAGTGCTTCGCCATCAAGGATCATTGCTAATATAATTGTTCCTTCTGTGAATATTGCAAATAGCCACCCAATAATTTTAAGAGAGATATAATCTTTATTTCTTCCAATATTTTTTGATGATTTTGAACTAATTTCCTTAGTTCTTTCCTCTCTATTGATCTTCCTTTCGCTTTTATTAATTTCGCGCTTAACAATAAATTTCTTCCATTGATTCGCTAATTGTTTTCGATATATAATTGATAATACAATTCCTATAAGGGCTAATGCAATTCCAACAAAAAGCACATAAGGTGGTTCATAGGAGTAATGAACTATTTCTTCATAATATATATCATTCGAATTATTTGAAAAAATATTACCATATATGTTCTGTTCTGATGGGTATCCTTCATCATACAGAATATAAATCCCATAACCATGAGTATGATTGCTTATATAATTTTCTCCGATAGTATTAAAAGCAGAATTGAAGAGAAATATCCCATTGGAATTACTACTAATATTATTTTTTAAAATCAAATTCCAGCTAGAATCTTGGGAAAGTTCTATTCCCGCGTATCTATTATTGTTTACTAAATTAGATGATAAAGTGTTCTGAGAAGATCTACGTAAGTATATTCCAGAATCACCATTATTTATAATACTGTTATTAAATACTGAATTTCTATCAGAGTTTTCGATTTCAATACCACAATTCTGATTTTCTTCAAATGAATTGTTAACAATTGAATTTTCATAACTATATACATAATCGGAATTAGTATAATACCGAGCGAGAGCTAAACCGTTCCGATGATTAAAATTTGCAATATTAATTGAAATATTATTGTAGATACTTCCAATTATTCTAAATCCATCACGCTCATTATATAAAGCAGTATTATTGAACAGAGTGTTATTATCTGAATTCGCCAAGATTAAACCATATTCATTTAAAGAACAATTATTTTGAGTTAAAATGTTGTTGTTTGATGAGTCTAAATAGATCCCATGTTTGTTATTTGTCAATGAACACATAGTGATTAACACATTTGAACAATTTTGAATTTCAATCCCATTATATTCATATCCATAATTAGAATTCCAAAAATTTTCGATTGTGCAATTATTGATTATTAGAAATTTATCAGTATTGTTGATTAAAATTCCCGAATCTTCGCCTGAAGTAATTGAATAATTTTCGATTTTAAAAGCAGTCTCCCAAGATAATCCATCAGTTCCATTGCCAGCGCAAAAAGCTTCTAATGCATTATTTCCATCTATTCGAATTGGTTCATGTGAAATAAGTAATCCTGCTACATTTATTTCAAGATTTATCTCTTGGTTTTGTGCAGGATTATTATATGATGCATGGGTTTCAATGCTTGAAATAAGAATTATACAAATTCCTAATATTATTAATGTAATTTGGCTAAGTTTCCTTTTTTTATTTCCATTTCTCATTTTGATCTTTCTCCTTAATATTATTTTTCATACTTTTTTTCCAGTTTCAGTTCAGAATTTGCCTCTTCTATGAAATTTTTAATGATTTGGCTCTTATCATCATATTCTTCCTTTGTAATTTTATTTTCCAGTAAATTATTTTGAAGTCCCTGGAAACGTTTTTTTAAAGATATTATTCGATCTTGAATGGTTTTTCGATCCTTGATATCTCTATTTTTTTCATTTTCAAGCCATTTTTTGAATTGATATGCTTGGTCTTGCTTAGAATTAAGTATTTCTTTTGCATTTTCTGGTATTTTAAACCCTAAGATATTAAACGCATCCAATTCCAAGCCATAAAGATTCATTTCATCACAAACTTTTGAAATTACTTTATTCATGATTATTTCTCGGGATTCCTGAAAAATTTCAGAAATATCAAATTCTTTGAAAATATCTCGCAATACAACATAAAAAAGGCTTATTATCCAATCTTTCATTTGTTGTATGGTCCATTCTTTGCTTCCACCAAGAACGAATTTATAGAAAATACTTACATTATAAATATGTAATTTGAGATCCCCAAACATTCCAAAAAGAAAACCATCTCGACTTGGAATACCATTTAACTCGGGGATCCCCCACAAAATTTGATGCATTGAAGTGTTAAACCAAATAATTTCTGTACCCTTAACGCGGGACTTTTTCTCTAATTCATACGTTCCGCCACCAAGTTCTGCAATTAATTCACCGTGTTTTAGATATAACGCGCGTTCAGGTTCTTTAACATTGAAGAATTTTGCTTTCTTAATATTATCGTTTTGTTTTGGAAAACAATAAATTAATTGAGAATCTTGATCTTTTGAATCATCCTTGGGCCATGAAATAATTGATGGAAACCGATCTTTACCAATACTGCCATTTTTCTTTCTTAACATTATAATTTCACTTTTTTTTTTATTTTACATTAATATATACCATTTATCTCCCTGTAGATATGATTGAGAATGCCGGAGTAATCCGTTATTTGTCATAGTTTGAAGATGTTTTTCTACTTTTGATTGATTCCATCCTAAATTTTCCATAACATCCGCCATTGATAGGAATTTTAAACGAATTGCTAATCGAATAAGTTTTATCTCATCAACTGAAACATCATATGGTTTCAATTGGACAATTTTGAATATATGATTTTCATCATCTTTTATTTCAATTATGCCAGAAATTAAGCCTTGTTCAGCTATTTGGATTAAAACTTGCTCCAAATTTTCTACTGAAAAACCCGTAAACTTGCATTGATCTTTGGCTAAATCATAAAATGAAACAAGCGGGATATTATATGGTTTATTATAATTTTTTGAGTTCTCAACCAATAAATCAGAAATAAGTGATAATAGGCATTCTTTTAGCATTTCTTCTTTTCTATCATCCTGTATTAATGGTGGTAAGAATTTTTTAAGCAGACTCAACCCAACTTTATTTTTCTGAAGTAAAATTAATTCATCTTCTGCAAGTATATGAATGCCATCATCAACGCTGGTTCTTTTTTGTAGTAAATAATTCAAAATCCTTATTTGATCTGCGATTTGATTGTAAATTTCATTAAATAATCTATAATTTTCTTGCTCGAGGTTTTTATTTATCTCTAATTCTAATTCTGAGATAATATTAAGTTGATTAAGTAAAATCTGATTGATAAACAAAATTTCTGAAAGAAAATCTTTCTTTTTTCGAGCAGTAATTTTCTTTTTTGTGCCTTTTTTTTGTAAATCATAAAAAGATAATGGATTTACGCGAAAACTCGAAAAATTGGTTTTAATTGATTTTAATTTGCGAATAATTGACCCCAACCGCTCAGCAAATATCGGTTGTTCTAAGTTATAACAAATACCCATAGATTTACTCAAATTTAATTTAATTTTATCCACGAGATTTAGAAAATTTCGATGGGTTGCTCCAATTTTACTATTTTGTTCATCTGCATTTTTTGGTATTTGTATATTGTTAATTAGATGTTCTAATAATCTATGACTCGTCTTTTTATTCAAACCATTGGAACTTTTTTCAATTGCTTTAGCATTTGCTTTTCCTAGCCCCGTTAATCCCCATTTTGGCAAAATTTGGCCTTTTTCTACTATTCGTTCTACTTGTTTAAGATTTTCTAATTGCATTAAAATATTTTTAGCTACCCGCATTGAAAGACCAGTTAATTCACTTATTTGTCTAATGCTAGAAGGATCCTTAAGTTCATTGTTAAGAACACGGAGAATTGATTCAATGCCTCGTAAACTTATTGGAATTTCCCTAATTTTTTCATGATCTCTGGGTGTCATATTTTTGTAATCAAAGAAAAAATGGGGTAAAAATATATAAATGTTTCCATATGGAAACATTTTTCAAAAAAAATAATTTATGTATCTAAAAATAAATTTTCAAGATAACTAAATGAATTAAATCACCAGACTCGTCATTTTAAAAAGGGTGTATAAAATAGCTGTAAATTAATGACACAGCAAAAAATTTGTATTTCAAGATCAGAACAGCAAATTGAACCCATTGGAATTGTTATATCAGGAGCTAATAATGTATCTCCTAATATATTTGAATATTCATTTATTCTTACAAATAACAATTCTGCATTCTCTACAAAAATCACTCCCTTTATACAACAAGGTCAATATTGCTTAGTAGAATCAAATGAAGGTTTTGTAATAGGTATTGTAGAACAAATCAGAATGAATAATCAATATTTCTCCAACGCTCAGACGGTGAAAAACTTCAATCTTGCTAATGTTGATATGCAAAATTTCTTTCCCAGTGATCAATGGGAATGTCATATTGTCGATGTTCATCTATTAGGAACAGTTCACTCTAAAAACAAACTTTCTGATGAGATAGATCCATTAACTTTCAAGCGAATGCATAGAGTCGGATTTCCCGTAAGTCCAGGCAATAAGGTTTATCTTCTGAAAGGAAGCTTTCTTAGAAATTTCTTGGGTTTGGATGAAAACGGGCTAAATATTGGAAAGTTAAGCAGTTATAAGCTTGATGTGAAATTGAATTTAAACCGTCTTTTTAATAAGCATGTAGCAATACTAGCACAATCTGGAGCTGGAAAAAGTTATCTTTTATCGGTTTTATTTGAAGAACTTCTATCTCGTCCAAAGGATCTAGGAACTCCAGCATTATTTCTTATAGATCTTCATGGTGAATATAGATTTTTAAAAGAAAAGTATGATGATACACAAGATAAAATAGATCGATCAAGAATTTCCAGTATGAAAAGTATTCAAAATAAAATCACAACTTTTAATGGCTTATTTATTCAAATTGGAGTTCCAGATTTGACAGAATATGATTTTAAGCGTTATCAACCAGGTATTTCTGTTCCACAATTACGTGAACTTCGAAAAGCTATAAAAAATTGCAGAAAGAAATTCAAAAAGAGTAAAGACTCAACAGATGATGATACATTAAAGGGTTATGATATTAATGACATAATTACCGAAATATCAGAAAATCCTGATATGAATTCAAAATTACAATCAACTTTGATTGGGTGGTTAGCTGATCTAAATAATTTAAGAATATTTAGCAAGCATGGCTCTCCCTCTATTCATGGATTAATTAAAGTGGCAAAGCTAACAATATTAGATTTATCTTCAATAATATCGATGAGAAAAAAGCAGATTATACTCCATTATTTAACTTCAAAATTATTCTATTTTCGTAGAAGCGGGAAAATTCCTCCATTTATAATCTTTCTTGAAGAAGCTCATAACTTTTTACCAGAATCTGGAGGAAAAAACGCAATTACAAAAAACATTTTTGAAACGATAGCTCGAGAAGGAAGAAAATTCTTTGCCCAATTAGTTTTAGTCTCCCAACGCCCAGTTCGACTTAGTACAACTGCCCTATCTCAATGCAATACCCAAATAATTATGAGAATAACAAATCCCTATGATTTAAACCATATTAAACAGACATCCGAAGCTTTAACAAGGAGTTCAATCGAAATTATTAGCACTTTACCTACAGGTAATGCTTTAATAATGGGTGCGGCTTTAAATTATCCAATTTTTACCAAAATTAGAAGAAGAAATTTACCAAATCCTCGTGGAGAAAAAACAATTTCTGAAGTGTGTCAAAAATATATTGAAAAGGAAGCATTTAATAGTTCAAAACAGCCAATAACAAAGATTTCACCGAATTTTATTCAAGAAAATTTCTTAGAGTTTGATAATTTTGAAATAAAAGAAGATTTCAGTGCATAAACTCTTTAATTTTTTTTCTAACTTCATCAGAAAATTGACCATGTTTACTAAGTTCAATTTTTGAAACATCTTTTTTAATATTCACTACATGTATAAAAGAGCGAACTTCAAGTTTAAATAAATGTTTCATCAAATCAGCACGACTAAAATCCTCATACATATTTGATAACTTTCGTTGTAGGTCAGTTGTGAGCATTTCACCACGATTATCAATTAAAGCATATATAATCTCATTTTCTACTGGTTCGGAATTCCACGCGATTTTCATTTTTGCCATAATTATCATTTACCAATTATAGATTTTAAAATTCTAATTTCTCATTAAAATATAAGAAAAATATTCTCAGATGATATAATAAAAAATTCAAGTTTAAATAAGGTATTAAATTAAAAAAATTTTTGTATTTACGCGTATAAATCAGTTCGTTTATGTTTTCCAATTCTCCGTGATTTGAGAGATTCTTCAAATTTTTCATAAAATTCACACACTGCAGGAGACGCAGATGGGTGAATATCATCCATGGCAGCCCTAAAGTGCTTAGAATTAATAATATCCCCTCTTATATCCTCTCTTAAAGCCCTAATTGCGGCTTCTCTACAAAGAGACTCAATATCAGCGCCTGAAAAAAATTCACTTTTGACAGCTAAATCATGGAGATCTACATCGGCAGCAAGAGGCATATTTTTAGTAAAAATATTAAATATTTTTTCTCGATCCTCAGCTGTCGGAGGAGCGACATATGATAATCGATCTATCCTTCCAGGCCTCATTAATGCTGGATCCATAATATCGGGTCTATTTGTAGCGGCAATTAAAATTATCTGTTTTGTTTGAGCCAATCCATCAAGTTCCGTCAGAAGTTGAGAAATAACTCGCTCAGTTACGCCTGAATCAGAACCACCACTCCCACGACGTGGAGCTATACTATCAAGCTCATCAAAAAAGATTATACAAGGTGCTGCCAATTTAGCTTTACGAAAAACTTCCCTAACTGCCTTTTCACTTTCACCAACCCATTTTGAGAGTAATTCCGGTCCTTTAATTGAAATAAAATTTGCCTCGGACTCAGTAGCAACTGCACGGGCCAATAAAGTTTTCCCACAACCAGGCGGACCATATAATAGAACACCTGTTGGGGGGGAAACGCCCATTCTTTTATAAGCTGCGGGGTTTTTAATAGGCCATTCTACTGATTCGATTAATTGTTGTTTTGTATAATCTAATCCTCCAACATCATTCCAATGAACACTTGGGATCTCAATAAAAACCTCGCGAATTCCCGAGGGGATAATTTCCTTAAATGCGTTATCAAAATCTTTCTTATGCACAAACATGTTTTCCAAGATTTTAGGATCAACATCATCTTCTTCCAAATTAATTTTTGGAAGATATCTTCGTAAAGCATACATTCCAGTTTCACGAACTAAGCTTGCAATATCCGCTCCAACGAATCCATGAGATATCCGAGCAACTTCCTTTAAGTCAACATCTTTATCTAAAGGCATTTTACGGGTATGAATTTGTATAATATCAAATCTTCCTTTTTCTCCAGGAACTTTTATTTCTAATTCTCTATCAAAACGACCGGGTCTTCTTAATGCTGGATCCACAGCATTAGGCCGATTTGTTGCACCGATTATAACAACCCTTCCTCTTGTTTCTAACCCATCCATTAAAGCAAGTAATTGTGCAACAACCCTCCGTTCCACTTCCCCAGTTACATTTTCTCGTTTTGGAGCGATTGCATCTATCTCATCAATAAAAATAATACTAGGCCCTTTTTCTTCAGCTTCTTTAAATAAACTTCTTAATTTCTTCTCAGATTCTCCATAAAACTTGCTCATAATTTCGGGTCCATTTATAGAAATGAAATGGGCGCGACTTTCATTGGCAACTGCTTTTGCAAGAAGAGTTTTACCACATCCAGGAGGTCCACGTAACAAAACACCTTTAGGGGGTTCAATCCCTAGACGTGTGAATAGTTCGGGATGTTTTAATGGAAGTTCGACCATCTCTCTGACTTGTTGAATCTCATTATCTAAACCTCCAATATCTTCATAAGTAATATAAGCAATTCCAGTTGGGATTTCTTCAGAGGTAGATTCATTAATTGACAGCTGGGTTGTTTGTTTAATAATGGAAATACCAGAGGGTTTTATCGATATTGCTCGAAAAACAATTTCCTTGGTCATACCAATGTTAATATAAATTAAATCTCCTTTCGCAATCGGGAAATTAAGTAATTTTCTTTTAACGAAACTCTCAAATCGAACATTTGGAGTGATTTTTAGTGAAATTGGGGCAAGAACAACAGATTTTGAAGTTACTTCCTTTATTTTTGATACTTTAACAAAATCATCAAGTTTTACATTTGCATTTCTGCGAACACGGCTATCAATCCGTATAATTCCCAATCCTTGGTCTTGGGGGTAGGATGGCCATGCAATTGCAGCAGTAATTTTTTCTTTTCCTTTTATCTCAATAATTTCCCCCGTATTTACAGATAATTGTTTCATTGAATCCGAATCCAATCTGATAATGGACCTACCAACGTCTCGCTTTCGAGCTTCTTGAACCTTCATTTTCAATTGAGTATTTTTTGATTTTGTTGATTTTTTTTTAGGTGTTCCTTCTGTACTCATCTTTATTTCTCACTCATCTTTATTTTTCTCACATTAAATAAGTTAAAACATTGGTAAATGTTTTTTGATACTAAAATACAATTATTTAGAAAAAACTATCAATACGTTTCTGGGTCGTTCCGGCCTTTTTTTTTAACCTAATTAAGGCATTATCTACTCTTTCTACTGAAAAATTATGCCTATCGCACAGAATTTCCCTTATTTTATCAGTATCCGGCCGTTTCCATTTTGGTTTTTGAAAATCTTTATTAATCGCAGGATCTAGAAAAATATCCCTAACTTGCTTGATTGTATCTAAATCGATGTTTTCACTAATCGGTTTTTTGCGAACCACTATATTTTGTTCTAACATCTTATCCAGATTATCATATTTTTTGATAAGGTTGAACGCTGTCTTTGTTCCCACTCCACCAACTCCAGGAAAAAAATCAACACCACTTAATATTCCAATGTCAACTAATTGCTCCCGTGAAATATGGTTATATTCCAACATCTGATTAAGACTAAACCACTCCAGATCTATGGTTATTGTGGTTGATTTAACTTTTCGCTGTCTGTTATGGGATAGATTACGCACGATCCTAGGAGCACCAAAAAGGAATGAATCATAATCTTGAGAAGCCACGGCCCATGCATCACCATTTTGGACTAAATATGCAGCTTGTGCTTCCCCATCTTGAGCTGCTTGGATTACAGGAATGCCCATTGCTGAAATAAGTTCTTTACTCTCTTCTATCATCGTAGAATTCAATTTACTTGAACCCTGCGCAAATTTTGCAGCATCTTCGATTCTACCTAAATCTTGTGCTTCATTTGCCTTTTTTCTCGCATCTTGCCGAATTATCCTTCTACGTTGAATTTCAGCCATTTTCATTGGATTGGGAGGACCGTCAAAAACATATATGGGTTTGATGTCTTTTTCAATAATTCTAAGCGTTCTATAAAAAATTCCAGATAAATGCGAAGTTACATTCCCCTCATAATCTTTCAATGGGGTGCCATCCACACCGCGAATTATTGCCAAAAATTGATAAAGGGTATTAAAAGCATCAATAGCAATAGTCTTACTAAGTAAATTCTCAAAAGTTATTACTTTTTTTACATCTTTAACCAAATCTGTGATTTTTACACCCATATTTATCGCCTCTTATTAACAAAATAATAAGTGTTTACCTTGATATATTTATTTTACTTAAATATATATAAAGATCAAAATTTCCTTCTTTTTCCCCTATAAGCTCGCCTTTTTAGAGTGGCCCCACAATGATCACAATTTTTCCCTAATAATTTTGGTGGAAAAGTTTCAAAACAATTGGGGCAATAAATCTCCCATCTGATATTTTTTTTGATCCCCCGTTTTTGATAAGAATAAAAAGGGATTTTTAACCGAGCACATGTATTTTGAACCGAATAATCATCGGATATTAGTAATCCTTTTTGATCTGGATATTCATAAATCAAATCAAGATATAATGCAATAATCTCTTGATCGGTTTGGGATAAAGCTGCAATATCTCCAGTTTCTTCTGCAGCACTATTTACAATTTTCAAAGATTCTGGCATCGGATCCCTTACTTTTAATACTTGTTGGGCTTCTGCTATTTCTATTCTCTGTGATGAGCGCTGATTGGATAATGCTTCATCATACACACTCGATGTGATGTAAAATTGAATGCCGGGATTCTGAAGAGAAATTTGATTTGGATCCAAAGCAGATACAAATGCCGTATTATCCAAGATTATAAAATTAAGAGAATTAAAATTTGGCTTCATGGGTTTCATGGGTTTCATAGGCATCAGAGCCTTGTTTTCCATTAATTATCGATACTATTTTCAATAATATTTCTGCTAAATAGGATTTTCTCGCGAACACGCTTAAAATAACCCAAAACATTCTCTTTAAATCTGATAAATTGAATTTCACTACCAGAACGTGAGATCTTAATAGACACTTGAGGACTGACCTTATATTCTGCTTGCCCATCTATGATTACAAGACCATTTAATCTAGCTCTTTCAAGTTTAATGGTGATTTCAGCGAAATCAGGAACAATCAAAGGGCGAAACACTCCAGTACTTGCAGATGGATTTAGAGGAACGATTTCAAAAGCGTTCAACCTAGGATCCATAAGACATCCACCAGCTGAGAGAGCGTATGCTGAAGAACCTGTGTGTGTTGAAACTATTAAACCATCTAAATAACTCGAAGTGAAATAATTACCATCGATTTCAATGCTTGTATACAGTACTTTAGAAGGTTTTGAAGAAATTATAAGAACCTCATTTAATGCTAGCGGGAGTTTATGCTTTCCAATAAAAGTGGACAATCTTGATGCTGTTTCAATGAAATACTCACCAATGAATACTTTATCTAAATCTTTCTTCAATATTTCGGGATCCGCATCAGATTCGTCCAAAAAGCCTACACTGCCCAAATTTACACCTAAAATTATTGGAGGATCCACTTTAGGTAAATTATGAGCAATGCGTAATACCGTCCCATCTCCTCCTACAGAAATTAAGAACTTAGTGTTATGAACAGTCATATCCTCTAAATTTTTTGCAAAATGGCGGATGAATTTCGATGATATTCTAGTTTCATAGGAGATTTTTTCTTTTCTCTGTAATAAATAATCTGTAATGAATTGAACAACCTTAAGCGCTTTTGGAGAATCTAAACGACAGGCTATTGCAACAGATCGATCATCACCCTCACTTTTTGGCTTGATCTTTAAAAGATTTTCATCCATTCGAAATTCCCCAATTAGAGTAAATATTGATTGATTAAAACTAAAAAAAATTTGTAGAAAGATCTATTTCGGAAGAATAACTCGTGTTACAAAAGACCTTCCCATGACTGTCCAGAACTCAATTGTGGATTCTCCTTGTAGATCATGATCGCCGATTAATTCTTTTAATTTATTTAAATTTAACTCATCATCCTCGAAGGGATACATTATTTCAAGGGTTTCATATGTTTCTAAGTCCATTACATGCACGATTCTATCATGTTCATCAATATCTACAAGCTGTCCTGCTCTTTTCTCAATTTCAGGCACCTCAAGGTTCGTATCGGCAGTAAAAGTCAATGATTTTTTTTTCTTGGTAAATAAACCTTGGCACCCAATGCGACTTTTTGCATGACCGTGCTTTCCTGATTTACTATGATAATTAGTTGAAACAAAGTATGGTTACCCTTCGAAAA
>JAUWMK010000361.1 GCA_030613185.1 Promethearchaeum sp. | reverse complement strand
ACATCAAAAGAAAATAAAGAAACTTCATACTATTACTACTTGAAAGCGGGGGAGTAAACATTAAAATCATGATCGCAGCAAGAGGAATGGTTCCAACTATCATCCATGGAATTCGACGACCCAATTTACTTTTTGTACGGTCAGAAATCCATCCAAGGAGGGGATCATTAATACTGTTCCATAAAGACCAGATTATATAGCCAGCAGTTATCCATTTAACATTCAATTTCACAAAAGTGAAATAGAAAGTAAATACTAAAAAGGAAAATGATTGATATGCAAGGTTATCGCCAATTTCACCGGTGGCAAAAGCCAATTTTGTGCGACGTGTAATTTTTTCAGTTAAATTTCCCATATATGCTTATCTGCTTATGATCTATAAATAATCTCTTCTTATCGTGTTTACATCAGAAATGTCACCTAAAGGTGGTCTAAACCACAACGTTCAAATAAAAAAATGGAAATCAAATAAAATTTTATTACCCGAAAACAATAATACTAATATTATGAACGATAAAACTAATTGGGGAATACTTGGATGCGGGAATATCGCCCATTCATTTGCTCGCGGTTTAAGTCTTATTCCCAATGCACAGATAATCGCTGTTGCGTCCAAATCAGGAAAAGCGGAAAAATTTGGGAAACAATATGGCACAAAATATAAATATACCAATTACCAAGAACTGATTGACAATCCAGAAGTGGACGTTATATATATTGCCACAACCCATAATTTCCATTTTGAAAACACTAAATTGTGCTTGGAAAATGGGAAACCCGTCTTGTGCGAAAAAGCGTTTACGATAAATGCCGAGCAATTGAAAATTTTAATATCCATTGCCAGAAAAAATCATATTTTTCTAATGGAGGCTATGTGGTCGAGATTTTTTCCATGCATGGTCAAATTACGTGAAATGATTTCACAAAACAAAATTGGAGAAGTCCGGTTAATTAAAGGAGATTTCGGATTTAACATGCCCCATGGATCCGAACATAGAGTGTTTAACCCGAAATTAGCCGGAGGTGCGTTATTGGACCTCGGAATTTATCCGATTTCCTTTGCGAGTATGATACTTGGTTCACCCAGAAAAATCACAAGCGCAGCTACTATTGGAGAAACTGGAGTCGATATCTTTTCCTCGTATTTTTTTGAATATGAGAGTGGTGCCGTTTCGATGCTTTCTTCTTCAACCCAATTATGTCCCCCTCACAATGCCCTTGTTGTTGGAACAAAGGGTTATCTCGAGATCACGAATTTTTCCAGACCTTGGAAAATGGATTATTGGAATGGAAAAAAAATGGAACATATTGAGTTTCCCTATAAAAAACCAGGATATCAATTCGAAGCATTGGAAGTAATGAAATGCTTAAAAAATGGAAAATTGGAAAGTGATATCATGCCACTTGATGAATCTTTAACAATTATGGAGACGATGGATACTATGAGAGATCAATGGAATTTTAAATACCCTGAGGAAAATAAAAAATTAAAAAAGTGAAAATTAAATGAAATTTCTTCAATCTATATTCTTCAAAATATTCTTAATTACATTACTAACTAAAAACAATTGTATATTGCGTGTTCCTCCGATAACCTCCTGCAATTTACTAACTTGTACGGCTTTTTCTAATTTAAGATTATCTGTAAATGCAACACCCCCGCATATATGTTGTGCTTCATATGCACATCGATGAGCAAGTCGCGAGCATACGATTTTAGCTCCAGAACTAAATGTAGCATTATATCTGATGAATTTAAATTCAGGATGTTCAAGAAATTTTCTGTATTCAGACCCAGTTCTTAATCCTAATACTGTTGCTGCCACTAATTCAGAAGCTAGTGTTGCTATTGGAAATGAAACTGCCTGAAATTTATAAACTTTCATTTTAAATTGTTCTCGTAAGTTAGTATAGATTAAAGCTGTGATTAAAGATAGCCAACTTACACCTAAGCTAGATCCCACAATAGTATCACGCTCTGCAACAAGCCCTGAGAATAAATTTGCGTAACCTTGTCCTCTTCCTCCGATAATATTGTTGTAAGGAATTTTTACAGAATTAAAGAGAGTTTGACCGATATGAACCCTAGGGACAGAATTAATTGCTAAACGATTAGTTTCTAATCCATCAAACTTACGTTCAACTATAGCTTGATACATAGTTTTTCGTGGATCATTAACATCAGAAACTCCATATACAATAAAATAATCTGCTCTAGGACCGTTTGTTGTGAAAATTTTTTCTCCAGTGACAGTAATGAAATCTTCATGTTCTTCAATCATTGTTTTCATATTTACTGCATCAGACCCTTGTTCTCGTTCAGTAATACAAATGCAACCAATTTTTTCACCAGATAGGACCTCATTCAAAATATTTTTCATTCGATCACTTTTACCGTGGAGAAAAATTGGATTTGTAAAGATTAATCCAGAAACAACTCTTGCAAGATCGAGTTCAGGATCAAGAATAGAGATTGCCATTGCCAACAAGAGTTCATAACGCATTCCATAATGTTTCATATCACCGTGTTTATTTAAGCGCTGCATATAATTTCCTTTTCCAAGAATAGGAAATAACTCGTAAACGTCCTTCGCATAATCTATCTTAGGCTCAACCTCTTTCAGTAAATATTTCTCCAATTTTTCAAGAAATGCATATTCTTCATTTGAAATCAAAGGACGCATGAACTGGTTAAATACTTTGTAAACTTGCTCTGTTCTAACTTTATTTTTAATTTCCTTATCGATAATTTCGACGCCTTTAAAGTATTCCATTGTAAGAAAATAAGCATATCGTTCCTTTTAAAAAAATTCTATGTAGTTTTAACTTAATTAAAATAAATGATTAAAATAACACCAGAAGAATTATATTCACCATAATATAAAATAAATCGTTGAAAAATGAGAATAATCAATGTAGAAATTCCCAGGTTTTATTTAGATTTAATAGAGGGAATCATTTCTAAACCAGATTTAATCTCAAAATTAGTCCAACAGCTTATTGAGAATAAAACTACCTTAACTGAATATGAAAAAATTTACTTAATAAGTGAAATTGGATATCGAGAAAGACAACTATTAGAACAGAAATTACCTTTAGATCATCCTATAGTTCAACAACTGTTTGATAAATGGAAAATTCCTTTTCGTGATAATTTATTTATTCTTTTGTAGTTATTTCTATTAGAATTATTCCACTTCCCATTTCTCTCGAAATTTTGGAATTCCCTCCGATTTTTCAAAAACAAATTTGATTTTAATGAATACTAGAATAAATGCTATAATCGAAAGTATTCCTGAAACGAACCCATAATAATTTAGATTAAAGGAAATCAAAATATAACCACTTAAAAGTGGACCAATAATTTGAGCTGCGGAATCCATTGAAGAACCTAATCCCATCGCCAATCCTTGCTGTTTTGGGCGAACTGTTCTACTTAAATAAGAATTGAGGATGCCTCGAACTGAAGATGCAGCAAATGAAAGAAATAACATTCCAATTATAAGCTGGTAACTTGCAGAAACAAACCCGATCAAGAAGAACACAAAAATAAAAATTGCTAATCCTAATTTTAGTAATTTATCCTCTCCAATTTTCTTCATAAGTGGATAAAATATAACAAAGCGAATGAAAAGTTGAAAAGCACCCGATATGGTGAATATAAGCCCAATTGTTGTCAAATTGTAACTTAACTTTATACTCATGAACATAGCAAAACCGGAATTATTTGTCATAAAAGCCAAAGTGTGAAAAGAGTAAATCATTAGAACAATCAGGAAATAATAATTTTTAATAAGAGAATGGGCATTTTTACCATTTTTAGTATTTTTTTCTTCAACATCGACTTTAACACTTGTTATCTTCCCAGTTTTAATAGGTGCAGTTTCTTCAATATAAAAAATCGTCATAATAATAGTAATTAATGACAAAAATGCGGCAACTAAAGCTGGACCCACAAGACCAGTAGATTCCGAAAGTAACCCACCTATTGCAGGACCAACTAAATTCGCTAAATTATGGGCAGTCCCTACGTTTGTCATTTCCTTTGACCTATCTTTCGGTTCTATGACATCTCCAATGATTGCTTTAGCAATTGGAAAATTTCCTCCAAACATACCATCCACCATTCTGGAAGCATAAACCCAATAGATATTTGGAGACATTGCTAAAATCACAAATCCTAATAGAGTTCCAAATTGTGAAATCAATAATAATGGTTTTCTTCCATATTTATCGCTTAGATGTGAAAGAATAGGTCCAAAAATAAAACCAAATGCGGCATTTAATGACATTGCATAGCCAACCTCTAAAGGAGTTACGCTGAAAAGTGAAATAAATAAAGGAAACAGAGGGATAAGAATAGTAAATCCTAAAATATCCGAAAAAACTGCTACCCATAAAGGCCATAAACTGGAATAGCTCTTTTTCGATTGATCCATATTTTTTCTTCTCTGTTTTTGCTCTGTTTAAATTATCATTACTAAATCTGAAAATATTTTAAATATTCTTCTTATAATATCAAATAATTTAATGAAAAAAATAGAAGTGTAAGAAGCAGGATTCTGCACCTACGGTGCAGAATCGTGATTTTCTCTTTTTTTTTCTTAAACCCTTTTAATTGGTTTCATTTCCAAACCACAAATGTAATCATGTAATTTTTGTATTCTATCTTCCCAACGTACTCGATTGTGCATAACTATCGCCCATCGATCCATGCTACGACGATTGGCC
>JAUWMK010000134.1 GCA_030613185.1 Promethearchaeum sp. | reverse complement strand
AAACAACCGTTGAAAATGTTAAGGAAGCAATTGAAGGAGAGCATTATGAGTTTACAAAGATGTACCCTGAGATGTTGGAACATGCGAAAGAAGACGGTAATAAAAAGGCTGAAACGTCATTTTCCTATGCAAACGAAGTAGAAAAAATCCACCATAAATTATATAATGATGCTCTAGCCGCTGCAGAAAAAAATGAAGATTTACCTGAAAAAAAAATGGCTGTTTGTCCGGTGTGTGGATTTACTGTTGAATATGAAGGTGAAATCCCAGATGTTTGTCCCATCTGTGGTGCTAAGGGTGAAACCTTTATTTTAATTGAGTAAAGAATTATATTTTTTCTGATTTTCTTCTTCTGATTCCTTTTTTCTACCAAAACTTGCGTGAGGTTGTTCAACAGTCTTTATAACTGCACTTCTTTCATTTAGTTTTTATAGTTCAGAGTTTTTTTTTCAATTTTATTTGAGGGTTGTTTACTATTAGATCGGTTCCTTTTTTTTTTCCAGAATGCTTTCATTGTAATTTGTAGTGTTTATAAAAAAATAAAAATTTCCTTATTAATAGGATTGGAATTTTGAGTAAAATTTTTCTCTTCTTCTTTTTTCTATTTTTTTAATAATGAATGTAAAAATTCGGAAAGCGATTGTTAGCGATGCTTCAGCCATTGCAGCAATTAATATAAATACATGGAAAATTGCGTACAAAGGAATTATTCCCCAATCTCATCTGGATTCTCTTTCAATCAATGATAAAATCCCAAGATGGGAGAAGGCTATCAATGATTTGACAGAAAATAAGAAGGATCTCTATGTTGCCGAGATTTCTATTTTTAATGGAAAAGAAATTATTGGGTTTTCCATGGGCGGTCCAAGCCATTTTGAGGACTATAAGATTGATGGTGATTTACACGCAATTTATATTCTTCCAAAATACTGGAAACAAGGAATAGGAACGCTACTTTTCAATTCTGTGATTAAATTTTTCATTAGTATGAATTATAAAACTATGATAATTTGGGCGCTAAAAGAAAATTCTGCAGGTGATTTCTATTTGAAAATGGGAGGAATACCAAAATTCAATAAAACTCTCACTTATGGCGGAAAGGAATTGGATGCTCTGGGTTTTTTCTGGGAAAATATACAAACACAGTTTAAATTATAAGAAATGTAAGTAGGAAAAAACTAAAAATAAATCCACCCCAGTAGGGTAAATCTCAGGGGCATTGTAATGCCATACATCCAATCAAAAATTTCAGCATAAATATTTTATTACTAATACTTAAATCTTAATAGTTATTTCTTCTATTTCGAGGTTGATAAGGTGCTTTCTTGGTAATTGTGACATTCTTTGCTTCTAAACCTTTTTCTCCCTCAACTACTTCGTACTCAACTTCATCATTTTCATTCAAAGTTGCAAATTCGTTCTCAGAAACTTGGATCGCACTATAGTGCACAAAAACATCTTTCTCTCCTTCAGCAGGAGTTATAAAACCAAAACCTTTTCGACCATTAAACCATTTTACTGTACCGTTTGCCATACTAATTCACATTTTATATTTTTATAGATTTGATATAAAGCCAAAAAATTGAGTTTTCACTTAATTTATAACTTTACTCAAGTGAAGGTAAATTTTCCTTTAAAAAAAACTTTGTCATTATAAACGAAAAAAAAAATGCACACGAAGCAAATAAATCAAAGAGGGACATCATCCGAACATTCGGTTGTGCTTGGGATTGTTAAAAGTTCGGGAATAATAACAGCGTCTACAAAAAGTTCATATTTTTCCTCTTCATCGAGATCTAAGATTTCTACTTTTTCCACATCGCCTTCCCCGAGAATTTCCAAGAGTTTTGCTTCATATAATAGTTTTACATCAGAACGAAGAAGTTTCTTTCTTAAATCGCTGTCACTTTTTATTTCTTTTTCAAGAGTTAATAAAATTACCCGTCCAGTATGCTTAGTTAATTCCAGAGCAATTTCGATTGACATATCTCCTTTGAATAAAACTAAAACGCGCTGGTCTTTATAATTCGCATAATTTTTAACTTGATAAGAGACACCTTTTCCGATATAATCAATTTCGCCTTTGATGACATTAGTTTGGGGTTTAATTTCAGTTGTTCCAGAGGCTTCTTTATTATAATTTCCTGCACGATAATTTCGGATGGCTTCATGAAGAGCGTCGGCAGCGAGGTTGCTACAATGCATTTTAATTGGGGGTAAACCGTCTAATTCGTTTGCAACATCCTTTCGTGTTATTTTCAATGCTTGATCGAGTGATAATCCTTTTACCATTTCGGTTGTCATGCTTGATGTAGCAACGGCAGAGCCGCAACCAAATGTCTGGAATCTAATATCTTTTATAATATCATCCTTCACTTCAATATACATTTCCATGATATCACCACATGTAGGGTTTCCAACTCTTCCACTGGCGACATTACTGCCGTCTAAAGTCCCAACATTTCTGGGGTTCTTGAAATGTTCTAATACTTTTTCCGAATAGTTTGTTGATTTCATTTTCATTCATCCATTTTTTATTTTTTATCATATATGTTCTTTATTCGTTTAATTTTCGGGTTTTTCTTTGTATAAAGGTGATAAATCCCGCAATCTTTTGACAATACCAGGAGTAACTTCTATCATTCTTTCGATATCTTTTTGTGTTGTAAATCTTCCCGTAGTTATTTCAAGCGATCCATGAGCTTCTTCATGTAAAAGACCAGTAGCAATTAGTGTGTGTGATGGTTCTAATGTTTTTGAGCTGCAGGCTGAACCAGTAGATACTGCAATTCCGAGATCTTTGAAGGATAGTAGAATGGATTCGCCTTCAATTGCTTCAAATCGAAAATGAGAATTATTAGGAAGCCTATGTTTAGGATGTCCATTTAGGTAGGTTTGTGGAATTCCTTCTATAATTTCTTTTATAATTTTTTCTCTAAATCCAATTAAACGTTTAGATTCGGTGTCCATTTCCTGTTGTGCAATCTCAACTGCTTTTCCCATTCCAACAATCCCACTCATATTTTCAGTGCTTGAGCGAAATCCACGTTCTTGACCTCCTCCGATAATTTGAGGTTGCACTCGAATACCTTTTTTCAGATACAGGACTCCCACACCTTTCGGACCGTAAATATCATTACTACTTAAAGTTAACAAACTGATGTTATTCTTTTTGACATCAATAGGTATTTGCCCCTGAGCAGCCACGGCATCGGTGTGAAATGGAATATTATTTTCCGCCGCGATTTCTCCAATTTCTTTGATGGGTTGAATAGTTCCGATTTCGTTATTTGCCATTTGGACAGATATTAGAATAGTTTGGTCGGTGATTCGAGATTTAATTTTATTTATTTTTACGCGTCCATATTGATCTACAGGTACTTTTGAGACTCTAAAACCGTTCTTTTCAAGGTATTTTGCGATATTGTGTAGTGAGATATGTTCAACTTCAGATATAATAATATGGTTACCATTCCGTTTATTTCGCAGTGCATAGCCCAGTATACCTAGATTAATAGATTCGGTTGCACTGCTTGTGAATAGGATTTCATTTGGTTCTGTGTTAATGAATTTTCCAATGATTTCACGGTTTTTCTCAAGGAGTTCAGTTGCTTGATCACCGATTCCATGAAGGGATGAAGGATTTCCATAATTTACACTAAAAATTGGTATCATGGCATCTATTACTCTGGGATCCACTGGCTTTGATGATTGGTAATCCAGGTATATATCATTTCTTTTTTCTTCCTTTTCATTTTTCTTTATTTTTTCTATTTTCTCTGACATTTTTCCTATCCTATTCCTCTATTTCTTCCCTTTATCCCATATTTCTAATTTATTTATTTGTATTATTACTCGTTATCAAGAAGTAAAAAAAATTGAACGTATTTTTATTTAAAACCACATTGTTGCGCCAGCATCTAGAACTAAATCATTCAAGGTTGCAGCCCCAACAATTTTTAAGCCGGGAACCAATTCAACTTTGTTCCAACCGAGCATTTGCTTTGAGGCTTCACATACATATATCTCAATTCCCATTTCAAGAGTTTTTTGAATCATTTCTTCAATACTCGGGAAATTTCCTATTTTAATGTTTTTTGCAGTTTCAGGTTTTAGAGTACGTAAACCTTGACCAAGATAATACACTTTTGCATCGATATCCATTGCTTTTGCAGATTGTGCCAAAACTAATGGAGAATATTGTCGCTCGAGATCATCGCTGGTCTGTACGTATAAAATTGAGTTTTCATTTTTCATTTTTATCATCTGTTTTTTCTTTTTAATATTATTTTATTTTCCTTTTTTGATTAAAAATCGAAATTCGCCATTATTATTTTCAAATTTGAGAAGAGAATTCCCTGTTCTTTTACAAAATCGTTTTAAATCTTCTTCGGCTGCTGGATCATCAGCGAATACTTCTAAAACTTCTCCTACTTCAATTGAATCTATCTTTTCACGCGTTTCAAATAATGGTTCTGGGCAAAATAGTCCAATGCAATCTAGAGTAATCTTAGGTTTTTCTAGGTTTTCTTCGTGAGTCATCAAATTATATCTATAAAATTAAAATTTTAATACTACTTCTAATAAAAAAGAAAGAAAAAGCAAAATGGGTTTCTTTATAATAATCAATCTATCGAAATCGACTTCCATAATTAAGAATCATTTTTATTTTATTCAATTTCTTCTCTTTAATTGATTTAAAATGGGATTAATTAGTAAAGAAATGAATTATGCAATGAACGCTCAAATTACCGAAGAATTGAAATCTGGATATATTTATCTTGGTATCTCTCTTTGGGGAGAAGAACGGTCAATGCATAATTATGCAGCCTGGATGAGAAAACAGTTTAAAGAAGAAAATGAACATGCAGAGCGTTTTATGAAATACATAATAAGCACTGGCGGTCATGTAGAATTAAAAGCAATTGGAGAAGTTCCTACTGTATATCCAAACACAGAAGCAACTATTAAAGTTACCATCGAACATGAAGAGTACATTACAAAGAAGATTCGAGGATTGCTAGAACTTGCACACGAGAAAAAGGAATATGAAGCAATTGATATGTTGCAATGGTTTGTTAGAGAGCAAATCGAGGAAGAAGCACAATCCAACGAATTAATGGCTACATATGAATTACAGGGCAAAAAGGATGGATTGTGGGATCACCATCTTCATCGTGGTTAGAAATTCTTTTTTTTTATTAATTTCTTTTTTTTCCTATAGCTTAACGATTATTTTGGGGTTCAAATTCCCATCATTGAGAAGAAGAGTCAGCTTTTTAAACGATAACTACTATATTTCTTTCAGATTCGAATGCGATTTGAATTCCGAATTTGCAATAATGGTAAGATGGACCACATATTTAGTGCCAAAATGATGTCCATGATGCCTATGCAAGCAATGATGTCGATGTTAATGATGGCACAAGCCTAATTAATATCGGATCAAATCGCTTCAGAATAAAAGAATTTTACAGATTACTTATTTTTCCGACGAATTTTATCCTCCGAACTAGGGAGCGATATGATCCGAAATCGGAATTTGGATCCATCCGATCTAAAAAAAATAGATTGATGGATAAAAATGAAATCAAACAATGGAACTCCTCCTATACGAGTTGCAGTTATAGGCTGCACAGGTATGGCAGGAAGAAATTTAGTGATAGCTTTAGATAAACATCCTTGGTTCAAAATTACATCGCTTCATGGTTCACGCAATGTAAATAAACCGTACAAAGATTTAATCAAAATCTCCCAGGGATTACTTTCTAAAGCTGTGTTGAACTGTAAAGTATCAACAGTAGACGATTTGGAAAATAATATTGACTCAATAGACGTCATATTTTCCGCAATTCCGAGTGAAACTGCAGCCTTGATCGAAGGAAGGCTTGCAGAATTCAAACCTGTTATTAGTACTGCCGCGGCTTTTAGATATGATTCGGATGTTCCTATTCTACTTCCAGTAGTAAATGGTGACCATTATAAAGCGATTTTCACCCAACAAAGACTGCGCAATTGGAAAGGTTTTGTATGTGCTGGACCTAATTGTACAACCGTTGGATTAGCAGTGGCTCTTGCTCCAATATTTCGAAAATTTGGTTTAGCCACAGTTCATCTTGTTTCGATGCAAGCAATTAGTGGAGCTGGATACCCAGGTGTTCCTTCTTTTGATATTTTGGGGAATATTATTCCATATATTGAAAATGAAGAAAATAAAGTAAAAATTGAAATCAAGAAAATTTTGGCAACAATTAAAGTTGAAAATTCTAAATCAACTTGGAATTTTCCAGAATTTGTAATTGATTGTAAATGTAATCGTGTTCCTGTAATTACGGGTCATACTATTTCTGTTTTCTTTCAAACAATTATTCCGACTAGTGTTAAGGAAATTAAAAACACCATTCGAGATTTCAAAGGATACACAAATGGATTGAACCTCCCTCATAATCCAGAACCTGTAATTCATGTATTCAATTCTGATACTCCTGATAGGCCCCAACCCTGTTTGGAATTTCATTCTCCAAAAACAGGAATGACAACATTTATCGGCGGCTTAGAGCCTACATCTTTTGAAAACGGTTTTAAAATGACAATATTATCGAATAATTTAGAATTAGGAGCAGGTAGTGGGGCTGTCTTGAATGCAGAATATCTGGTTGAGAAAGGTTTGATAGGGGGAAGTGAATAAATTGAATCAAACAGAAAATTCATTTTCAATAGATGAAATTGTAAATCCAATCCATATAATGAAATTTGGAGGCTCTTGTCTTCATGACGCGGAATCTTTCAAACAGATCAAGCTAATTACTGAATTATATGCCTCTGATTGTAAAATTTATGTGTCAAGTGCACTTCATGGCATTACTGAATTGTTAATTAAAACTTCAAAATTTGCGAGTGAAAATAAACCACATGATGTCTCTGAATTAATCAAAATTATTGAAACCAGACATTCAAATCTTATAGAAGCGCTTTTTGAAGGAAAATTAAAGGCGCGTAATGAGGCTCAGAAAAGATTGCAGGAAATTTTGTTAAATTTATTAACTGTGTTAGAAGATATAAAAGAATTCGGGATTACTCCTTATTTTACTGACTACATTATGTCATTTGGTGAAAAATTAAGTAATTTCTTACTTTCGAGCTATCTTTCTAATGAGAATTATTATGTAGTGTCATTTATTGGAGAAGATCTTATCATCACAAATGATAGATTTAATGATGCTCTTCCTAACTTGTGCCATACAAAAAAAAGGATCAAAGAACGATTATTACCTTTATTGTATCAAAATTTTCGGTCTCCGATTATTTGCATTACGGGATTTATCGGAAGAAATAAAATCGGATATACTACTACCTTAGGCAGGGGTGGAAGTGATTTTTCAGCGACTATTATTGCTCGTTGTTTACATGACCTAAATCCCAATTTAGAAATAAAAGTAAGTTTATGGAAGGATGTTGATGGAATTTTAACATCTAACCCAAATTACGTCTCCAGTCCACAACTAATCCCTGAACTTACGTATCAAGAAGCAAAAGAAATGGCATATATTGGTGCAAAAGTGCTTCATCCAAAATGCCTTGAAATTATTGAGAAGCAAAACATTCCAATTGAGATAAAGAATTTCAATTTTCCAAATCAAAAGGAGTATACCCAAATTTCACAGAAATCTTCCTCTAATAATATTAAGGGGCTTAATGTTGTAGAGAATCTGGAATTAATATCAATATCATCTCCCACATTAATTAACGTCCCGGGATTTTTAGGCAAAGTGTTTTCTCTTTTGGGAAAACATGGGATTAATATTAATATGATTTCCCAATCATGCAGTCAAATTGGAATATCTTTTGCAATAGAACAATTTCATTTAGAGCAGACACTTCAGCTTCTAACAGCAGATAAAAACTTGCCATCAGAATGGATTTCAATCTCACACCAGCCTGTTGGCATAATTGCAATTATCGGAAATGATATCTTTTTACCTGAATCCATCATGAATATTTATGCATCTATTGCCCAATTGGGTATATCACCGATCTCGATTGCAAAAAATGACAAGGGAATGAATTTATCAATTGCACTCCCCGAATCCTCTTTACAACAAACGGTTAATCTAATTAATGATTCTTTCGTTTCCAGTGAAGAGAATTTCATTCAAATTAAGTCCAAACAATGAGGAATATAAAATGTCAGAAAAAAATAAAAGAGAAATAAAATATGAAAAAACTTATGAAGAAATAAACCAGAAGATCATTTCTGGTGAAGCTGTAGTAGTAACTGCCGAAGAAATGATAAATATAGTTGAAAAACATGGAATAAAATATGCTGCAAAAGAAGTAGATGTTGTAACAACAGGGACTTTCGGAGCAATGTGTTCTAGCGGGGCATTTTTTAATATAGGTCAACCAGATCCACCAATTAAAATGGAACGCGTTTTTCTAAATGGAGTAGAAGCTTACCATGGTAACGCTGCTGCTGATTTCTATTTAGGAGTAACCAAATCACGCTCTTTGGACAATTATGATTATGGTGGTGGTCATGTTTTAGAGGATTTATTAAAGGGTGAATCTATCCAATTAACAGCTGAATCTTACGGAACGGATTGTTATCCCAGAAAATCTCTTGAAGTCAATGTAAAATTAGAAGATTTCAACCAAGCAATTCTATTAAATCCTCGGAATTCAATGGAAAGATATGTGTGTGCAGTAAATAGCTCTGATCATATACTTCATACTTACATGGGAAAATTACTACCTAACTTTCAGAACGGAACATTTGGAGGTGTTGGTGAATTATCTCCTTTAATACACGATCCAAGTTTTCAAACAATTGGAGTAGGGACGAATATTTTCTTGGGTGGTGCACAAGGTCTTATTATTGGGGAAGGAACACAGCATAATCCAATGGGGGGATACAGTACATTAATGGTTAAAGGAGATCTTAAAAAAATGGACCCTGATTTTATTTCGGGAGCTTCAATCAAAGGTTACGGAAATTCTTGCTTCATTGGTATTGGAGTACCAATTCCTGTTATCAATGAGAACATTGCTAGAAGCTGTGCAATTCGTGATGAAGAAATTTTTACAGATGTTGTAGATTATTCAACAGGGGAATTAAATCGACCAATTTTGCGGAAAATAAGCTATGCTGAGCTGAAATCTGGATCTATCGATCTGGAAGGACGTAAAATAAATGTAGCACCTACTTCTTCAATTTATAAAGCCCGAATTATTGCAGACACTTTAAAGAAATGGATCCAAGAAGGAACGTTTACTTTGAACAAACCTTGGGAATTAATTCCTTCAAAAACAAAATATCGCGCTTTACAAAAGGAGGATGTTTAAATGATAGATATTCAAAGTATAGAAAAAATAAATTTAGATTTTTCACGGTGTGTGCATTGCGGTTTGTGTTTATCCGCTTGTAAAACTGAAGCACTTGGTCATGATTTCGAGAAAAGAATTCTCTTTAGAGAAGAACTTTGCATTGGGTGTCACTTATGTATCGAAATCTGTCCCCGTGGTGCCATTAGCAGTTTCAGATTGAATTCGAACTAATTCAGGGAGATTTCCATATCTTCCTATCAAATTTTTTCTTACTATTAAGAGTCCTTTTATTGCACTTATTGATTTTGCCTCTTCTATTCCGTTATTAATAGATTCTTTATAATTTTCTCCCTTAACAATATTACAAATTCTAGTAGCTGCAGCATCTGCAATTCCAGCAGATTCAGCAAATACAGTTACTGTATCTGCTTCACCCAAACTATCCGCATGACCAAATTGACCAGAACTTGTTGCTACACCCAGAGGTTTTGACCCTCCTTTGAACATAAATCCAAGTTTTCCTTGAAGATCAGTGCTCTTAACCATTAAATGAATTAAAATATCTTCTTTAGAATTAATTATTATCTCCCCGCCATTTTCGACTACAGCAATATTTGCTTTTGTTTGAGATAATATCTCTTCTTGCATTCTATCGGCTAAAACTCCTGCAACCGCAGCCATTGGACCAACATCGCATATTTGACCCGCTTCTTCCATTGCCAAAATTATTGGGTGCTGATTACCGCTAATAATTGGTATGTAACTCCCTTTCCAATCAGAATTTTTTTCAACAAAAGAATGTAGAAACACCAAATCTTCCTTTAATTTCTTTTTTGCAAGTTTAATTCCTTTCTCAATATCTGAAATAACTGTGCAATCGGATTCCATTAACTGAAAATTCTCACTGTATCTAGGGTTCATTATATTTTAGATAACACCCAAATTAATATACTTCACCATCACTTCACAGTCACTTAAAAAATGTCCAAATTTAGACAAAAAAAATAAAAAAAATTCAATACCTTTCTCAAAAATATACTGATTATAATATTCTAAATATTCTCGATATCTTTATTATTCATCTCTTATTTCATAAATTGTTCTTCATAGGAGAGAACTTCATTTACAATGTCAACACACCTTTCAACCACACCTTTAAAAAAATCACCTACAAATGAAAATTTGCTGGAATTATGTAATATTACCAAGCAATTCGGAGATTTTATTGCCCTTAATGAAATAAATTTTACCCTAAAAAAAGGAGAAATCCTAGGCTATATTGGCCCGAACGGTGCTGGAAAAACCACCACGATGAAAATAATTGTGGGACTCATCCGTCAATTTGAAGGCAGCATCTATCTCAACGGTCATCCACTTTCCAAAACTCAAAACGAGATTTATAAATTTCTGGGTTATCTTCCCCAAGATGTGGGCTTTCAAACTTGGCGTACTGTGAATCATCTGTTGGATACACTTGGTCGTCTCTCAGGTTATGACCCGCATAAACTTCCAAAAAGAATTGATGAAGTGTTACAAATCGTGGGACTCCATGATGTCAAAAATAAGAAAATTGTGCATTTATCAGGAGGAATGCAACAAAAATTACGCTTATCCCAGGCTTTATTGCATAAACCTACCTTTTTAGTGCTTGACGAACCAATGACAGGTTTGGATCCGAGTAGTCGGTTCCAAATGAAGAAAATTATTCGTCAATTATCTCAACAAGGCATTACTATATTCCTCTCAAGCCACATTCTTAGTGATGTGCAAGACATTGCCGATCGAATTGCAATCATCAATCATGGTAGAATTCTAAACATTGGAACACCACAAGAACTACAAGCTAAATTCCATGTGGGTCATGAGCTTGAGATAATTCTCTCGGAAATAAATCCAGATTGTAATATTCTACAAGACCTACCCAAAGTTTCAAAAGTGGTTCAACAGGGAAAATTGAAGTTTGTTCTTACTTTGAATCCTGATGAAGATCTTGATACCATTTTGCAAGAAATCTTACATCTATTAGTTTCTAATGGGTGTGTTATCCGAAATTTTAATCTCATACAAC
>JAUWMK010000040.1 GCA_030613185.1 Promethearchaeum sp. | reverse complement strand
ATTATGGGCAGACGAAAACGAAAAAAAATAGTTTATAGAAGAGTTAGATCTCTCCCTAAAGTTTTTACGTGTCCCCAATGCGGACATAAGACGGTAAAAGCAAAGGTGAGCAGTAAGGAAGAAGATGTTGAAGTCAAATGTGGTCATTGCGGTGTTTCCCAGAAAGTCTCGAAGAATGATCTTACAGAACCTGTCGATGCCTTCGGTGACTTCATAGATATTTATTATAAAGACCAGGAATATGCCCGACTGACTCATCGAGAAGAAGTTCTATGGGAAAAGAAACAATTTACTGAATTGACCCTTGTCTATTCTTTTTTGGCAGATAATGCTAATGTTAATGCCAAAAAGGCTCTTGAAGAACATGAGAAAAATAAAGATCCACAAGATTTGGAACAAGCAGAGATGTGGAGAGCCACGGCGGCTAAATATGTTGAAAATGAAATTAGACTTAAAGAACAATTAGATTCTGGTATTATTGTAGATGCTACAATCGAAGACATATATGAAGAAGCTGAGGATAATCCTTATGATGAGGGTGAGAGTAAAGTTGCCGAAAAACCCAAAAGACGTGCTAAAATCGAGGAAATTTTAGGGGATACTGGATTTCTAGAATTTTGAAAATAATTTTTTAAGATCGTTTTACCAAATATATTACATAGTAAATGGATGTGTAAAAAAATAAATGGCCGAAGAGTTTTTTAGTGTTATGAAAGGGTATTCCGAGGCTCCTCTGAAAGAGAGAGTTGAGGGTTTAGCTGATGTAATAGAAAAAATTATGACAATTACTTTGAAGATCCCAGAAATGGTAGATCAAAGTATTCAAGTACTTTCAAATAATATAAATGGTTTAGATGGTCGTTTAAAAGCTATGGAGGGTCGAATAGTGCAAGTAGAATCTAGAGTTGCAGCTTCTGCAGGTGCTGGTTTAGCAGTTCCGGCAGTAGCATCTGGACCTGGATCACCTCCTCCTCCACCTGGATCACCTCCTCCTTCACCTGGATCACCTCCTCCTCCACCCGGTAAAGCACCTCCTGGAGGAGGTGGACCCCCACCGGGGCCTGTTTCTTTACGGGGTTCGATCATGGATGAGTTAAAATCATTATTTAGCAAACGTAAAGCTCTTTCAGAATAAATAAAACAAAAAACAAAAAAAAAAAAATCATTCACAATGATTTTTATTTTTAAATCATTTTTAGCAATACAGATAAATTATGAAAGATTCAAGAAAACCTCCAAGTGCAAAAATAGAGATAGATAAGTATATTCTTGCAATTTTATTCATTTGGGGTTATTCTTGGATTCCATCGTTAATTTTGGGTCATTTATTTTACAAATTTTACATTTTTCCAATTCAGCATATATATCAAGATTTTTTTTTAATATTCTCACAATGGCAATATTTTCTAATCTCAGTTTTAACACCTCTAGTAGCCATATTCCTGTATATTTTTCGCTTATTCTTTTTAGTATTTCTATGTAAAATTGGAATTGCGATAATTAATTCAATTTCTCCTATGAAAGAATTAGTAGCTGCAAAAGGAATTGGAAAAGAAGAAGCTCGCGCTGTTAATGCGTATCACTTTCGTGGAGTCATTCTTAGGGTTCTAGTATGGTCAATTGCAAAGAGTCCTTTTCCTTGGTTAATGAATTGGGCATTTAATTTTGTGGGGGTTAGTAAAATTGCAAAAGGAACAACGATGGAAGATCATATTTATTGCAAGGAATTTTTAGAAACCGGGAATAATGTGTATATAGGTCAAGGATCTGGTGTTACTAGTCATGTTGTAGAGGGAAAATATGGTGCAATCACCTTAAAAAAAATTTATATTGGGAGTAATTCGGTTATTAATGCCCATAACGCTATTTCACCTGGAACTTATTTGGAGCCGTATACAGAATTTTTACCTATGAGTGGAGTAACCAAATTCCATAAAATCAGTGGATTTGCTAAATATTTTGGATTGCCCATCGGTAGATTATCCACAAAGCGTTATTTAAAAATAATGCAAATTCCAGAAGAGAAGAAAGATTTTGTTTATGAAACAAAAAATAAGAAAAAAAAATTCAGGCAAAAATCAAAATAACAAATAATGAAGTAAATAAAAAAAAAAAAAATTCAAGGTGATATATGATGTCTAGCACAATTCCCGCAAGTATAAAAGCAGGTCCTACTACAACAAACACACTTTCCGCTAATAGGTATATTTTTATATATATCTTATTAATTTGGCTTTCACTAATACCAGATTTCTTCTTAATATTATTCTTAATTTCTATAATGGAATTCGATTGGATATTATTCATAACACTTCCTTTGATAATGTTTGTACTTTCTATGCTGTTTATTCTTTCTGCCCTATTTTTTTCTCGGATAGCTCTATTGTTTGTCAATTTTTTTCATTTTCCAAAAGAAGGGGTTTTTCCTAAAACAATTAAAAATAAGGACTACAGAGCTTGGATAAAAAGAGCAGTAATAAAAAAATTTCCAATTTGGTTATGTCATAATTTTCCCTTTCCTTGGGTGGATGTCTTGGCCTTCAAAGTATTTGGTAACATAGTACCATGGTCGACTCCGCTTTATGATGCATGGGTGGACACTGAATTTTTGGAGATAGGAAAAGGCACAACTATCGGGCAAGGGGCCGTTATTATGACTTCTTTGATAACAACTGAATTTCTAATTATAAAGAAAGTAAAAATAGGTAAGAATTGTTTAATTGGGGGTCATTCCGTAGTTGCACCTGGAACTATTTTACAAGATGATGTTGTGTTGGGTGCTCTTTCTTCTACCCAAATATCTCAAGAACTTGAAAGCGGTTGGGTATATATGGGGAGTCCTGCGCAAAAATATCGAGAAAGCAAATTCCGTGAAGAGGATAAATTATCATCCGAAGAGAGGGCCAGAATTAAGGGATATAAAGAAATTGTTGAAGAATTTCCCGATGATATTGAACTCAAAGGACGAAGAGTCATTCATTTAATTCATAAAAGTGCCAAAAAAGATTTGGGCGTATTAAAATCACTTGAAAAAGCCGATCAAAAGCGTGTTAAAGGTGAATTTCGTGCCGAGCATAGGCGTATTAAGGGTGAATTACGCGCTGAAAAACATGAAATGAAAGCGGGTAAGAAGCAATTCCAATCCGATCTTGCAATGGATAAAGCTAAAAAACTTTTAATTGAAAGGGATGAGAAAGAAAAGTACAAAATCGAAAAAAAGGAAATACGGGCTCAAAAAACTAAAGAACAAATCTCTCATATCCAAGATTTCAAAATAGTTAAAAAATATCATGAAAAAGTTGATCAATTAAAAATAAAAGTAAAGAAAGAAAAGAAAGAAGAGAAAGAAGAGAAAGAAGAGAAAGAAGAGAAAGATCAAAATAATGAAATGGAATCTTAACAAATAGGTGATAAAATATGTCATTAGATAGATTTACAAACCCAAAAAAGAAGATATCAAAGAAAACAACTAAAAAAAAAGCAAGTAAGAAAGTTATAACTAAGAAATCAACAATTAAAAAGAAAGAAATAGAATCTGAACCTGCACAACCTGATTTAGAGCGTAAGAAATTTTATTTATCCTGTACTGCAAGATGTGGTTATAAAAGAACCCTGAAAAAAAGGAAATTAACTGATGAAGATTTTATCTGCAGAAAATGCAAAAAAAAAATGAAAATTGTAAAATCCTAAATTTTTTTAAAAGGCTCTATCTGATCTTCTATACCTTGAAGAATTTGATATCCATTCATGGGTTCTCTTGCAGTTATTTCACCAGCAATATTGGTTGTAATCAATTTTTTAATTTCTTTAGAATCGTCATAATTCCCTAAAATCCAACATAATTTTGCAAAAGCGACTTCTGGTATCATATTCTGTCCAGGAATAACACCAATTGCTTGCATTTTTCTACCTGGTTCATAGACATCCATTCCAGTATATCCCCAAATTGTTTGAACTGTCATAACTACTGGGATTCCTTCATCCACCGCGCGCTTTAGTGAATCAAATGTATCAATTGGAAAATGACCCAATCCAGTTCCTGCTAAAATAAGACCCTTATATCCTTTATCTACATAGAAATCAATCAATTCCGAAGATATTCCGGGGTATCCATAAATTAATCCGACTTTTTCTTCAATATTTTTTGCAGCAATAGTTTCGACATCGTTTTTAGGTCTTCTTTTAAAATCATCTGTGAAAAATTTAATATTTCCATCGCGAACCATACCTAATGGGGAAGAATCAATTGAACGAAATGCGTGTCTCGTGGAAGAATGCATTTTTCGAACTCTTGTTCCACGATGAATAAATCCATAATCATGTGCAGAAGATCCTAACATACTTACTACAACTTCTGCTAGATCTGCATTTCCTGCTACATTAGCTGCATTTAATAAATTCATCGCTGCATCCGAAGATGGTCTATCGCTTGATCTCTGTGAACCTACCAGAACTACTGGAACTTTTAAATCACTTAATAAAAATGACAAAGCCGCCGAGGAATATGTAATTGTATCAGTCCCATGTGCAATCATTATACCATCAGCACAAGCATTAACTTTTTTAGCTACATTTTTTGCTAATTCCAACCAGTATTTTGGTTTCATATTTTCAGAGAAAATTTTGAATACTACATCGGTTTCAAGATTGCAGACATCAGCTAATTCAGGAACTGCTGTAAATAATTCAGATGGTTCAAAAGCTGGAATGACTGCGCCAGTCACATAATCTAATCTTGATGAAATCGTTCCTCCAGTTCCTAGCAATGCGATATTTGGTAATTTTTTATTTTTTTTGATTTTTGAAGGATCAAATTTAACTTCCATTTTAGGTTCTTGGCTTAAAACTTCAATTTCTGTAGATGCATCCAATGGAATTCCGATGTTATAACCATTTTTTAGTTTTATCTCAACGAAACCATCAGGAGCAAATTGATTTCGTGGTAATATAATACCTTCCGATGGAATTGTATTTGTTTTCGTTTTAATCCTTATTTTACTCCATGTTTTTGCTCCAAATTTCTTCAAAATTTTAATCGATTTTGGTTTATATCCTTCAAACTCATTATTTGTTGAATTACTCATATTTATTTGCCTCCTTTTTTACTTTTCGTGGATTTTTTATTGGAAAGATAAGGACTCATTAATTGTTGTAGTTTAGAAGATAAAATTTTACCATCTACAACTCCTCTTCCTACTTTTTTCATAACATCACCCATCAGTGGACCTGTAGCTCCCCTTCCGCGTGTTTTAATTAATTCAATGTTCTTATCAATAATTTCTTGTATAATTTTATCCAAATCATTTAGGTCGAAACTTGAAATTCCCGCTTTCTCCTTTGCTTTTTCTAATGATAATCCAGGAAAATCTATCCAAATACGTAGAATTGATTCAAGAGCTTCTTTAGCAATTGCTCCTTTTTTAAGTCCTTTAAGAAGGGTTGAAAAATGCCTTTCTTCCAGTTGTTCGATATCTCTATTCTCTCGATGTAAGACTTTTAACATATCTGTAATTGTTCTTATGACAAGAGTTGGGTTATCTGGTAATATTTTAATCAATTTATCAAATAATTGTAATTTTCCTCTCATTATTAAATCTTCAAAGAGGTCACCAGGTATTTTATATTTTTTCGAATAGTCATCAATAATATCCCAAGGATAAGGACCAACAGATTCTTTTATCCTTTGAATTCTCTCCTCAGATATTACAAATGATTGGGAGTCAGTATCAGGATATAACCGTTTTTCACCACCAAGCTCCCTTAAAAATATGTGAGTTCCATCATCTTGAGCTCTCCGAGTTTCTTCCGGAACTCCTTTGAATGCTTGTTTAGTTCTATCTAGTATTATATCTAATGCATTTTCTAAGGGTATTCCTTTAGCTAACAGTAAAATAAATAGATCATTTTCCCCAACATCCAACTTCTCTTTTATATGATTAACTTCTTTTTCAGTAAATTTATATTTCCCTCTTAAATCTTCATCAGAATGAATTAATCCTTGTAATCCTGTAAGTACTTTTATTTTCTCTGCAACTTCAGTTCCAAATCTCCTATTTGGATTTAACTCCTTTCCATATATTCCCTTAAATCCGGGAATTTTTAACGCAATTAATTTCTGACCATTTTTTATACCACTCTTAACAAATCGACAAGGAGTGTTCTTGAAAAATTTGGATAAATCTATCGTTTTATTTTTAATATCACTTGGTTTTAAATTCAATTTTTTTAAATCTTTTTTAATTTCTATCAAGGATAATTGGCGTTGACATTCAAATTTCACCAATAAAGGAATCCAATCCAATTTTTGAACACCTTTAACCTCTATCCTTTCTCCACCCTTGATTGAAATATTTATATCTTGCCGCGTAGATCCGATCACACGTTTGACTTTGTTCGCAGAGCGTAACAACAAACCTATACGATATGCTGCATCTTTTGCTTCTTCAGGAGTATGGATTTCTGGTGCAGTTGTGATTTCATTTAATGGTACGCCGAGGCGATCCACTCTAAAGAAAGATATTTTTCCTTCAGTCTTAATCCTTCGCGCTGCATCTTCTTCAAGAAAAATGTTTTCAATTCCAATTTCTTTTCCAGATTTTAAGAGAAGTTTTCCATTTTGCCCAATTTCAATTGTTCTTTGAAATCCCGCTGGGACACTACCATCTACATAATTTTTTCTACAAATATGAACTTCTCGTATTATCTCAGTTTTGAAAAGAGCACAGATTTCCAATGTAATATCTAAGCATTCTTCATTAATATGAAAAGGAGGGGTTTCATCCAATTCATAAGTGCAAGTACAATCATAATACCCCTCATAAACTATAGACCCTTTTTTCAAAAATTCTACTAGCATTCCCTTATCGAATTTTCCTTCCTCACCCAAAACTGGTCTTTGTTTCCTTAGGATTGTGAAATCAGGTGTACGAGTTCCTTGTAATTCGTTTGGGCAATGACAAAAAAGCTTATTCTTTGATGCAAGCTGTTGATGAATTTCAATTCCTATTTTTAGCCCGAGTGATTCATAATCAAAATCTTTTTTCAATTTTAACGACCTTTCTAACAATTCCTTTACTTTGATATTAATAAATTATGTTTGAGTGCTGTTAAAATTTTCAAAATCTTTTTATTGTTCATTTTAAAAACTTAGCCCGAATCTGTCTGTTCGTTTAAGATCTATAAGATTTTGCCTTGAGTGAAAAAAAGATAACGATAGGAATAATAAAACATAACGCTGTGCTAACACTTTTAAGGGTTTCCATTTAATTTTAAAATTGATATTAAAAATATTTTTTTCTGAATTATTATTCATAATAAAAATAGGTGAAATTAATGGGAAATGGATTTATGGGAAAATTTGCGCATGTCGATTTAACTACTGGGACAATCGGCATTGCGGATATTGAAGAGGCTGCTTTCAAGAAATTTTTAGGTGGTAAAGGAATCGCCACAAAATTAATGTGGGATCATCTTAAAAAACTTGAAGCAAAAGGAATTAATATGATGGAATTTGATGCACTTTCGCCCGATAACATTATTATATTTGCTACGGGTCCAGGAACAGCAGTTGCTGGATTTCCATCATCTGGAAGACATCATGTAAATACACTGAAAGCTCCTTTAACAGGATCAATTGGTTCATCGAATTCAGGTGGAAATTGGGGGGCTTATTTGAAAAAAGCAGGATATGATGGAATTATCGTAGAAGGAAAAGCAGCAGTTCCAAAATATATTGTTGCAATTAACGGTGAATTAAAACTCGAAGATGCATCCGAAATATGGGGTAAAAATTCTTTTGAAACAGATGATATTCTCAAAGAGAAGCACAAAACGGAGGGAGTTAAACTCAGTGTTTGTTGTGTTTCTAAAGCAGGAGAAAATTTACTTCCAACAGCAAGCATTATCAATGATAAACATCGTGCAGCAGGCAGAACTGGCGTTGGAGCTGTTATGGGTTCCAAGAATTTGAAAGCAATCATTGTTGGAGGAAATGCCAAAGTTGAAATTGCTAAACCAGAAGAGTTTAAGGAAGTTTCTAAACGTTGCTATGCAGCATTGAAAGAAAATGGGGTTACAGGTACAGGCCTTCCAGCTTATGGAACAGCCTTATTAGTGAACATTATCAACAGTGTCGGTGGGCTTCCATATAAAAATTGGCAAAGTGCATATAACGATAAAGCAGACATGATTAGTGGAGAAACTTTAGCGAAAGATTATTTGATTAAGAATATGCCTTGCTGGGGTTGTTCAATCGCTTGTGGTAGAATAGTTACTGTCAAAGAGGGTCCATTCAAACTTGATTATTCTGAAGGACCTGAATATGAATCAATTTGGGCTTTAGGGAATTCATGTGCTGTTATGGATTATCCAGCAATTATCATGGCAAATCATCTTTGCAATGAATATGGAATAGACACGATTACAGTGGGCTCTACAATCGCATGTGCTATGGAATTAGCTGAAAAAGGTTTTATTCCTCCTGAAGATTATGCAGGAATTGATCTGAAATTCGGAAGTGGCGCTGGTTTGGTAGAATGTGTTAAGCAAATTGGATCAAATTCCGGATTTGGAAAAAAACTTGCATTAGGTTCCTTAAAATTAGCGGAAATGTATGGTCATCCTGAACTATCAATGTCTATGAAAGGTTTAGAAGCTCCAGCTTATGATCCTAGGGCAATTAAAGGTATCGGACTAAATTATGCAACTTCAAATCGTGGTGGTTGTCATGTAACAGGATACACTATAGCTCCAGAAATTGCAGGTTGTCCTGAACTAATTGATCGTCTTGCATACGAAGGAAAACCCACTTGGGTAAAAGTATTCCAAGATTTTACTTGCACTGTAAATGCTACTGTTAATTGTTTATTCACAACATTTGCTCTAGGTGCGGGTGATTACGGAGATTTATTATCCACAACAACTGGATGGGATATTAAAGATTCAGATGTATTACTCATAGGAGAACGCATATACAATCTAGAACGTTTAATAATGGGTAAACTTGGTGTGAAGAATCAAGATACTTTACCAAAGCGTCTATTAGAAGAACCATTACCTGACGGACCTTCCAAGGGAGAAATAGAAGATTTAGGAAAAATGCTCCCAGAATATTATAAATTACGTGGTTGGACTTCTGAAGGTGTACCTACACCTGAAAAATTACAAGAACTTGGATTATAATTTCTAATAAATCCAATTTTTTTTTTACATTTTACCTATATTTTTAAACAATATATTTTAAAATTTAATGAAGATTTTGAATGATAATGCTAAATTCTGAAAAAAGTATTCATTTTTATCCTGAGATAATTCAGATAGAGATCACAACTCTTTGCAACTTTAATTGTAAGATGTGCTTGAGGAGTTTTCAGAAAGATACTTATCAAAATATGCCACTTGAACAATTCGAAGCACTAGCAAAGCAAATTTTTCCAAAAATAAAAAAAGTTGTTCTTTATGGTCATGGCGAGCCATTAATGCATCCAGATTTTGAGAAGATTGTAAAAATAACTCGAAAATATCTTCCTAAAGATGGCAAGATTGATTTTACCACAAATGGATCCTTATTAACTCCATCAAAACTCGATCAAATTTTAAAGAATAACATAAATAGGATAGTAGTTTCGTTTGATACAAGCAATTTCATGAAATTGAAAGAAATTCGTGCAGGGATCCAAGAAGATCGAATTGTTACCAATTTCCATTATCTATCCACACAAAGAAAAGAAGGAAAACTTGATGAGTTAGCGATAGAAACCGTAATTATGCGATCGAATTTTCACGATCTTCCTTATCTTATTGAATATTGTTCCGAGTTTAATGTAGATACTATTTATGTTTCACATGTCTTAGCATTTGATGAAAGTCTGCTTCCAGAAACCCTATATTTTACTATTTCAAAGGAATCTTGGGAAAATTCTCAGGAAATTGTAAAAAAGGGTTGGGAACTGTTTGAAAAAGCAATGTTTGATCCTGTTGACTCTTATGCTGTATCCAGAGATACTTTGGTTAATGCAACGAAGAATGTTAATACAATATGGGAGAGAATTCGGGAAAGAGGGATCGAAAACAATCATCCGCTTATTTTTGAAGCAAGTAAAAAAATTGATCAGGCAAATGAAACTGAAAGAGTCTTCAATAAAGCAAAAACATTAGCACAAAAATTAGGCATTAAATTAGAACTCCCAGAGATTTTTCCAATTCTTAGAAAAAGAGAATGCCCATATATTAATCAGAAAGCAATTATTGTTAGAGTTGATGGTGGTGTTGCACCTTGTTATAATTTTCTCCACAATCATAAAGTTTATGTAAATAACCATGAACGAGATGTAAAAGAGATAACATTTGGCAATCTTCAAAATGAGTCTTTAGAGAAAATAGTTCAAGGGCCTTATCATAATTTCCGAAAAATATTATTAGATATCTCGAAAAATGTTCCTTGGTCTGGTGATTGTTTATATTCAACACAAAATTGCTTTTTTGTTACAAATAATGATTTTGATTGCTATGGTAATCATCCCGCTTGTAATGAATGCCTTTATAGTGTTGGTTTAGTAAGATGTATATTTTAAAATGAATTAATGTAAATGATATCACGATGCAAGAATTTATTCGAATTGAATTTAGAATTTTCGCTAACCTGCGCGATATTTTAGGATTTAAGATTATCTTTATAGATCTACTAAAAGGGGCTTCAATTAGAGATTTCTTGCATACTATTAGAGATAAATATTCTAATGGACCTGAATTTCTTCGTAATGTTATTGATTTAGAAAGGAATGATGTTCTTCCATATGTAAAAATTCTAATTGACGGTAGAATACTCATGGGAGACAATATTTTAGAAACTCAAATCACTAAAAATGAAAGTGTAATTGCTATTTTTCCTCCAGTAGGTGGGGGATAATGAAAGTTGCTCTCCTTTACTTTTCTGGTACTGGTATAACAGCAAAATTTGCAACCGAAATTGCTAAAAGCTTTAAAAAGCAAAATTGTGTTGTAAATTTGATGCGCATAAAGAGATGCTTAAAATTTGATCTATTAAAATACGATATAATTGGAATTGGATCTCCAACATATTCGTTCCGTGCTCCTAGATTGGCAACTAAGATTTTACGCCATCTAAATTTTCAGAAAAAACCTTTTTTCCTCTTCTGTACCAGTGGTGGAATGCCAGGTAATACATTATGGAATCTATACAAGAGTGCTAAGAGAACAGGGGGTTTTTGCTTAGGTTCTATTAGTGGAATTGGAATTACAAATGTTCGATCTTGGATGCCTAAACTTACAAGTCCAAAACCAAAATATTGGGGTTTGAATCACGGGGATTGCGAACGAGCACAACAATTTGGAGATATAATCCTAAATCGATTAAAAAATATCAACAATTTGAACATTATTGAAAAAAATAAAAAGTGGATACCAAAATTTCAGATTTTAACTTCAATATGGTCGATTTTTTTCACTTGGCGATGGGAAATGGCTACAACCGTCGGATTAAAGCATGTTGATAAAACTAAATGTACAATGTGTGGGCTTTGTGCTACTGCTATTTGTCCAAGTGGTGCTATATCTCTCACATCTTCAAAAACACCAAAATTTAATGAATGGAAATGTGTTGGTTGTAATGGTTGTGTTAATTTATGCCCTGTTTCCGCCATTTGGTCCTTACCCAGTAAAAATCATCATCCTTATGATTTATATTATCAGTTTATTGTCTGTGTTGATGAGACATCCATAGCGAAACATTAATTAGAAACAACCTAAAAAAAAACCACGACTTTTTAAAAAAGCAATAACTTCACAAGATCAAGGTATAGTTGTATATTATTATCAAGAACCCCAATTAAAGATGTAATGATGGTATAAATATGCTAGATCCAAAAGAATTAGATTATAAAACCCTCGGTTTTCATGCTGGGCTTGAAGTCCATCACCAGATTAAATCGCAACGAAAATTATTTTGTAATTGTAAACCCGAAATGATAAAAAGCACTACTGAACCAGATTATAGATTTGAACGATATTTTCGCCCCGTTTTAGGTGAAATGGGGGATTATGACCCTGGTATGTTAATAGAATACGAAAAGGGTTATCGTTGCATTTATCATGCGTTTGAAGAAGTGGATTGCATTTATGAACAAGATGAAATGCCTCCTTATTGGCCAGATGAAGAAGCAATTCTCAAAGGTTACGAATTAGCCCATTGGTTTGATTGTACTGCCTTGGTTGATGAAATTATTTTCGCTCGAAAACAATATCTTGATGGCTCTATAACAACCGGATTTCAAAGGACTACAATTGTTTCCCGAGATGGATTTACATATGTTAACGGAAAAAAAATTGGTATTACTAACCTGACAATTGAAGAAGATGCTGCTAGGCGTATTAAAACCGAAAATTACGGCCGTACAGTGTATTATAATTTAGATCGATTGGGAATTCCTCTAGTAGAAGTAATAACAGATCACCGTGATTGTGATAATCCTAAGGATTTACTAAAACTAGCTGAAATTATTGGATTAACTTTAAGATTGAGTGGTATTGGGAGAAGAGGGATAGGTTCTGCAAGACAAGATGTTAATATTAGTATCTTAGGTGGAGATCGAGTAGAATTAAAAGGCGTTCAAGATTTATCATTAATTGAAAAATGGTGTTTACACGAATGTCTCCGCCAAGATATGTTAATAAAGATTGCTAAAATGTTAAAAGAGCGAGAATTTGATATAAATGAACTAGAACATACCTATTTTGAGCTCACTGATAAGTTTAATGCTACCAATATTCCAAATAATTTTATTATTATGGGTATCCGATTACCTAAGTTAGATGGAGTTTTAGGTTTGGAAATTCAACCCAGAAAAGATTTTGGGCAAGATATTTTTGAGAAAACAGCCCTGATTACAGGAATTATAATGAAAAATATGTTCCATTCTGATGAAATAGATTCTAAAGCACAAAGAAGGCAACATAAAGATGCTTCAAATAATTTCTTCTTTTCAAATATGTCAAAAGAACTGGACAAGGAAATAAGATTGGCTCTTAATGTTAAAAACGGTGATTCCTATGCTTTGGTTCTTGGCTCTCAGAAATGGTGCATTCATGGTTTGAAAAAGATCATTGAAAGAATAAAAATGGCTCCAAATGGAGTCCCACAAGAAACTAGAAGGGCATTAATTGATGGGAATTCTGAATTCCTACGCGTAATCCATGGTAAAGATCGTCTCTATCCTGATACCGATACTCCAATAATTGACATGGATATGGATGAAGTTTATGCTTTAAAAGAAAAAGTTGGAAAACGACCTTGGGAAATTGAAAAGGAATATAATGAGAAATATGGATTAACTTTTGAACATGTGAAACAGCTTATTAGGCATAATAGACTTGATGATTTTGAAAAATTAGTTAAAAATGGTTTTAATCCAAAATTGGTCTATAAAGTTCTTGAAGAAACTCTTAAAACTATTAAAAGAAAGGGCACCGAAATAAAAAATATTTCTATTGAAGATATTGAAGAAGTATTAAAAGGAGCACAACAAGGCTTATTCGATAATAGCGTTATCCCAAAAATCTTGAAGGAAAAAGTTAAATCCTCAGAAAAAAGTATACAACAAATTCTTACTGGCTTAAATATTAAAAAAATTGAAGTAGAAGAGCTCGAAAAGATTTATCCTGAAGCCCTTGATGAATACAATAAAATCCAATCAATAAATAATAAGAAACTTAATCGATCTGCCATTATTCAATCACAACAACATTATAAAGCCAATCAAATTACCGGAATTTTAATGAGAAAAATCCACAGAGCTCTTTCTGGCAAAATTGTTTATGAATTTGTACGAAAACAACTGGAGGCTAAATAAGATGACGAATGAAGCTGAAGTTAGAGATCCAACTGGATATAAAGGCGCACTACGCGAATGGCTATTAAGAAAGAATATTGGCGTATGGAGCATGGTGCGTGTTAAAAAAGGTAACGCAATTTATGAAGGCGTAGTTCTACCCAGATCAGAAAACACATCTGAGAATTATCTTGTAATCAAAGTAGATACAGGGTATAATATTGGTATTTATCTTACGGAAGAATGTACGATAGAAGAAATTGGTTTTAAGAAAGGAGAATATAAACTTCCAGATGTAACTGTCCGTATGAATAAGGATTTACCAAAAGTAACTCTTTTGGGAACCGGAGGAACTGTAGCTTCTAGGTTAGATTATCGAACTGGGGCTGTTTTACCTGCATTCACCCCTCAAGAATTATTCTCTGCAGTCCCTGAATTAATGGATATATGCCAACTAACTCCAAAAAAAATCTATGGAATATTATCAGAAAATTTTAAACCCGAATTCTGGGTGAAAACTGCTCAAGCAGTGATGAAAGAATTTGAAAACAGTGCAGATGGAGTAATTATTGGCCATGGAACTGATACGATGTCATTTACATCTTCTTATCTTTCATTTGCATTCCAAGATTTAGCCGCTCCGATAGTATTCGTAGGATCCCAAAGATCAAGCGATAGACCTTCAAGTGATGGACCTTTAAACATTATAAATGCTAGTACAATTGCTGGTTATGCTGATCTGGCTGAAGTTGTTATTTGTATGCATGGAAATACAAATGACACCTATAACCTTATTCATCGGGGAACGCGAGTTCGTAAAATGCATTCCAGTAGACGCGATGCTTTCAGAACAATTAGTGATATACCTTTAGGTACTATAGACGCAAACCAAAATATTAAATTCCTAAAAAAAGATGTGAAAAAACGGGGTAAAATCGAAGAAACATGGTTGGATGCTAAAATGGATGAGCGCGTGGCTATCCTCTATTTTTACCCTGGAATGGATAATGATATTCTCGAATCTGCAATTGATAACGGATATCACGGTATCATCATGATTGGTACAGGATTAGGTCACGTTAGTTCTTATATGTTTCCGGCATTAGATCGAGCTAAAGAAGAAGAAATTCCAGTTGCTCTTGTTGTAGAGCCTCTGTTTGGTAGCACAAATTTACGTGTTTATGAAACAGGAAGAGATATGTTAGCAAGAGGTGTAATTGAAGGTGGTACGATGATTCCTTGTGCTGCTTATGCAAAAATGATTTGGGTTTTAGGCCATACAAAGGATTATAATGAAGTAAGAAAATTAATGCAAACCAATCTACGAGGAGAAATGATTACAAGAGAACCTAATAAGGGATATTTACTATTTCAAGGTGTAGAGCCAGGAATTGATGAAATGATGAGAAAATTGGATCCAAATCCCAGATTTGATGCGTTTAGATAGAAATAATTTTTTTTTATATCTCTTATTTCACATATTTATCTGATATTTCTGTAAACCTTGAGGTATTTCGATTTTAATATTATGGTTATTTCATGATTTAACAAAAAAATATTTTAATTCTTTTGTTATTTAGTTCATTATGGTAATTGAAATCGATTTGGACAAAATAAAGATTCGTGCAATCAAACCAACAGATGGTAGTTTATTGAAAGAATTTGAAAATAAAATAATTGCTGAAAATCTTTTAATCAGCCGTAAGGATAAGCGAACACTTGAAGAATGTAATTCGATGGTAAAGCATATGTATCAAGATCTAGAAAAGGGTTCTGGGATGGTTTTAATTGCTGAATATCAAGATAGAATTGTTGGGATGTCATCAATGTTCCTTTTACGGCAAAAAAGTAGACATATCGGAGAATTTGGAATTATGTTAGATAAAGATTTCCGATACCAAGGTCTCGGGCATAAGTTAAGCCAATCTTTGATTAACATGGGAAAAAAAAACCTTGATGGATTAGATTTAATTCAATTAGGAGTGTTTGCTGAAAATAAACCAGCAATAAAATTATACGAAAAATTAGGATTTAAAGTGGTTGCCCGAATTCCTAACAAGTTTAAATACGAAAATCGTTATTTTGAAGAAATTTTAATGCATTTATGGCTTAATTAAATTTTTTTTTAAATAATTTCTTTTCTGAAATAAATTAAAAAAATTCCAGAATTAAAACATACTTTTTGCATTACAATTCCAACTCAATATCACTCTTATGGGCTTTTTCAAAACTTTCAGATAAAATTTTTGAATCTATTAAATCTTCTTGCATTTGTTGCTCTGTTAGAAGTGGAACCAAAGTGTATCCATCTTCAGTTTTAAGAAAAGCAAATTTTTGTCCTTCTTTAAAACCTTCAAGTTTACGAATTTTAGAAGGAATCGTTATCCGTCCCTTTTCATCCATTGAAGTAATAATTTGATTTGAAATATAACTCACCAAAATAACAACATTTTCTACATATTTAAATTTCATATGTTTTTTTTCGGTTTGCTAGCATTGCTAGCAAAATTTAATTATTAGAATTTCTATTAATTACTTGAAACCCATAATGAATCAAGTAAATTTCCGATTAAAAGAAGATGAAAAAAATCTCTTAAAGATTATTGCAGGATTACAAGGAATTCCCATATCACAGCTTGCAAAACAAATCGTTCTAAAGGAAATTGAACCAAAAAGAGTTGACATTGCTTTCAGAATGCTTAAAGAAGGCCGATGTGGTCGAAAACGCGCGTGGCAACTTTCGGGTCTTTCTTACCATGAGTTTATGAATGAATGGAGTCTTAGGAATGCTGAAGAATATATTCCAGATGAGGTTTATGAAAAATCTTTAAATGATGCACTTTCTCTCGATCTAGAATTATTCAGGAAAAAATCATAGGATGAAATTTCTAACTGATACTTGCTTTTGGCTTCACTCATTTGAGCTTTTCATTAATAAAATCATTGATATTCGATCCGTTTTTAATGATTTTCAATGGGGAATTACATCAGAAATAAGAACAGAACTTATAAATTTCGAAAATAAAGGCTTTCTTAATTATGATAATATTAATATTGTTCCAGTCTCGAATGATGAGTTATTAAGATTCCAAAAAAAACATCCTACAATATCACATTTCGACATTGCAGATCAAACATTAATTGTTGTTGCTTTAAGGGAACCATGTATTATTCTTATGGATGATGGAGGGCTTCTCATGGAAAGTCAAGCACTTCAAATAAAGGCACTTTTCCTTCCTCAATTTCTCCTTAATTTAGTCAAGGAAGGAGTCGTTCCTAAAAACACATATTACCAATGTTTGCGATACTGGCAAATAACAAAATCATATCCAAAGAAACAATTAAAAATCTGGAAAGCCAAACTTCAAATTATTAATTAGAAAATTCATATACCTTTTTAGGGAATTTTTGTTAATTTTCTTTCAGTTCCCAATTTCATACGTTTAGATAAAATGAATGAATGGATGAAAAAAAATATATCTTCAATTCAATATTTCTGTGACTCTAGGTGATCTATATTTATTCACCTTTTTTATTTATTAATTCAATAGCTTTATTTGCTGCAAATTCGATTAATTTATGACATTCTTTAGAGGAATCTGAAGCACCAAATTCTTGAAATTCTTTCCAACTGTTAAAATTTTTATTGCATATATCCTTACATTCCAAACTTGGCGTTTGTTCTAAAAAGCTACTCATAAATTTACCTCCAACACTGAAAAAATCATCGAATGACTTTTGTTCGTTCAATTTCTTTACGCTCTCTTTCATATCCTTCATATTTGTCAATATACTTGAATTTCTTATGTCTTTACCTAGATGTAAGCTTAGTGCCATGACTGCACCAGTTAATGCCCCACAAGCACCTCCTTGTAATCCTACTCCCCCATCAAGTGCTATTGAGATTCTTTCTACAGCTGAATTACCAACTTCCGTACTCTTTCTAATTTTCTCCAAGACTTGTTTAGCGCAATGAAATTTATTTTGGAAATCAGAATCAAGATTTATCTCAGTTTCGGGTTCAAGATCTTTAATAGAATAAAGATATTTGGCAGATCCACCTGTATGTGCTAATTCTTTGAATAATTTATGAGGGAGACTTAATTTCGATAAATCGCTAGATTTCCAGAAATCCAACCCTGTTCTTTCTCTACATAGAGTTGATCCATATTTCTCTTGGAACCATGTTAAGTAATTTTTAATCAAAGCATGAAGTTTTATTTCATCTTCTGTTTTCCATTCGGATATTTTCGAATCCATTAACATTGCCAAAGTAAGTGCACCACTAGTAACAACACCACAAGTTGAACCTTTTGAGAACACTCCTCCTTCTAATCCTAATACTGCTTTTAAAACATCATCATCTACAAGATCAAATGCTTCTTGAAATGGTTTAATCTGTGTTAAAGAACATAAGTTTGTTGAAATGTAAGTCCTTCGTGCTTTTCGGGCTAATTTTTTTGCTTCTTTACTATTTTTCATACATAATCACATAATTATAATTAGTACGCTTTAGAGATATGATCCTAACAAATATAAATGTTTCATTCCATTTTCGATTTTTTTTTATTGCATAATATTTAATTTAATTGTTTTTTCAGTGAGTAAAATTGCCTTTTCAATACTAATTGAAGAGAAATCCATTTGGGGATTTGTCAGTATTTCCAACGCAATTCCAAGTGCAACAATATTCAAATCTGGTAGTTGGATTCCTTCCTTTATCAATTTCTTCAGTGTTGGAATCGATTTATCTATAAATAATTCTTCAAAATTCTTCCATGATGAATCAAACGCATCAGATTTTTTCTTGAAAGTTGTTTTTCTAGCCACAATAATTAAAGAGGAGAGTAATGAACCCTTTTTTTTTACATTTGC
>JAUWMK010000274.1 GCA_030613185.1 Promethearchaeum sp. | reverse complement strand
TAATACTTCTGAAACTCAACTCTTCGCGTCCTTATTCAGGTATTCAGAATATAACATCTCCTATTGAACGATATGGGTATAAATTACGAGATCGGACATGGTTGGATATAATATTTGATGGGTTACCTCCTGGACCACAATCGGATCTTTTTCTTCCCAAACTCAACTGGGAGCTTGCATGCCCACAACATATAGGAAAGTGTAAAATTCAGTCATAGGGAGTAAATCATGAAAAATAGAAGGAGAAGTGGATCAAAAAAAGGCGATATTTCACTCATTTATTTGTTGAAAAAAATGGGTGACTTTTAAATGTCCCAAAAAGTTTCTATCGAATATTTTTTAGGACAATTTCTTCGTTTCATCGGTCAGAAGGTGTCAAGATATTAATAGATTATTATTTTCTATCAGTTTTCTTGTTGTGACCAAAATTCTACGGATTTTTCTTGACTTTTAGGCCAGTGTTGCAGATAAGGTGGATAATCAGCTGATTCAATTACATCTGTCATCGGGAGATAAGGTTTTATGTCGATAACAGGAGTATCTTGAAATGCATCCATCCATGGTACTTGAATAAGCCCCTTCTTAATATCGACTTTAATGATTTTTACCGCTGTAAGTGCAATGGGATTTGGTCGAAATTCTGATCGATTTGCAAATACCCCCATGGAAGGTGCATCATCACCATAAAAGGGAGGTAATTCTTCCGATATTAACACACTTCTTCTTTTAGTTGTGTCATTCTGATTAGTCCACCAAAAGATGTTGACATGAGTGAACATTTCCAACTCTTTTAGAGCAGGTCGAAATTGCTCCTTAATTTCAATCCAAAATTTACCCTCTTTTTCATTTATTTTAATTAACCCTATTGGGTTCAAGACAATTTTTTTATTTTCTTTTGCCATTTTTTTCACAATTTCAATTTTTTTTTGTATTATATTGAAGTATACTGAATTCGAAGATATTAACACATCCTTTTTGATCTTATCATATTCCATTTTTGACAAGAGCGTTCATATCAAATTTATTCTCGGTATGTTGAATGTTAACTTCCGAATTACAGTAAGTTACAATTTACAATGAAGATATTTAAATTATGTGAATATATTCATTTTTTTTAGGAATGTTTATTTATTTGAAATTCTTATTATTTTATTATTGCATGGTGACCAAAAACAAAGATTTTATTCCAAATATTACCGAACCAATACAACTTCGGCTTTTAGGGTGCGAATTTTATGGAAATCCTTTTCAATCAGCTGGTGAGTGGTCGTCTGAAAATGAGATTGGTATTCTTTGGCAACGTTTCTTGTACTTATCAAAAAAATATAAATTCTTGCTTGAAAAACTCAATCAAAACCCAAATATTGCATATGAAATCCATTTTGAACCTGATAATTTTTCCCAAACAAAGAAATTTTATGTTTTTGTTGGAATCACCATTGATTACTTTGATGAAATCCCGCTAGAAATGATGATTAAACAACTTCCTATGACACGATACGCTGAATTTACTACAAAAATGACTGAAAATACTATTGCAGAATATATATTTCAAGATTGGCTTGGATCAGATAAGTCAGAATATTGTCAAGCTTATCCATACGTTATTCAGCGTTATGGTTCAAAGTTTTTGGGCCTTGATAATCCAGATTCTGAGATAGATTGGTTAATTCCGGTGAGAAAAAGATGAGTATTGCACGGAAAACATTAAAAATATCTATTGAACAAGCTTTACAAGATTTATTCCCAATTCTTAAAGCGCTTGGAAATATCAAAAGGTTCTCGATTTTAATAGCGTTACTAGATGGTTCTTGTTCCTTCCAAAAATTACTTTCCCACACTCATCTCCAAAAAACCGCAATGGCCAATCATCTCAATCAATTAGTACAAGTTAATTTAATCCAAAAACCGGACTATGGCTTTTATGATCTTACAACTGATGGATTGGAATATCTAAGAGCCATATACCGCACATGGACACAATCCATGACAGTCCAACAAAAAAAGCTCCAATCAGTTCAAAGTCGTCCTATGTCATCAGGATTTATTAAAAAACTATTACACCAAGAATAATTCCCATCATTTAATGTAAGTCTTGGGTGAAATGATTATCCACAACTAAATTGAAAGGCGATCTATGACCGAAGAAAAACGATAATAACATTTTTCTGCGATCTCTTATCCGATGAATTTTTATTCCCTTGAGTTTTTACAACATCATGCCAATCGATTCAGAATCCCAAACAGCAATTTCACTCACCATTAGGAATTTTTCCCTAAAAAACCTCTATCTAAGAGCCTTCTTATATTCTCTCATCGCATATGTTTTCATTGATCTGATGGTTGGAGTGAACTGCTTCTTAAGTGGTCATGACCACCAATTATTATTCTCTCCTGCATCATTCCTTGCTATTTTTAATATTTATCCAAATGATATTCTTTCGTATGATAATGAACCCCTCTATGTGTTCTTGGTTGGCATTTTATTCGTTGCATTATTTTTTGTTGGTTATTCAGCTATCAAATTGCTTGATACACTGGCTCTAATTTTTCACCCATTAAAAAGAAAGGAAAAAAACTATCCTTGTCGAGTGGTCGTGACGAATTCAAGGATCAATTTGCATTTTAATGATCAAGGAACTGAAAAAATGGAAACTCTACTGTGGAAGCAAGATTTTTTTGCCGTTTTTCTAAAAATGAAAAGTGATTATCAATTGCGACTCTGCTTGGTTCAGGATCCCAACTATCACATAACAGATACGGACTTTGATGAAGAAGATGAAGAATATAATCGATTTTCCCGAATGAAGATTCGACAAGTGAAATTAGGGCGAATGTTTCTCTCAGGAAGAGATCGAATACGAGCTTGCGGTTTCTTGATAAATATTTTCTTCAAAATTACCCGGAACAATACATCGAAAAAGCTGGCCATTTTGACATATAATGCCACATTTTTCCTCGGATCTGATTCCATTAGATATAACTGTTTCAATCAACCAATTCGTAAAATTATTGCAATTTAAAGAATTTAATCCCTATCTTTCACTTTCTTCATTATTTTTTGGACTTTTCGTAGAATAATTTTGATATCTTCCCAATGTCGGCCTATCCAATAGATTCTTCCGCAATTATCATTTGAGCACTGCCAGAATTTTTCAAAATTAGTTGAGGATTTTAATGGAATTTCATCGATAACCGTTTCCTTTTTCACGCTTTTTAATTCATAATTGCATTTTGAACATCGCGATTGAAAAGGAATATCATCACCATCTTTCCATACGAAAATTTCGGGATCTATGCCTAAAATTGAAAAAATCTCAACCAATTCCTCAATTATTTCTTGATAGGGTACATATAATGCCATATTTGGTGCTAATTTTCTCTTTTTTAATTGTGATTGAGCATGTTCATAAAATTTTTTATCTCTTGTTATGAGGATCCTGTTTGTTTTAAGTGCTATTTCAAAAATTTGAGAATCTTTCAAATTGGAATTAGCAATCTCCGTATCAAATCCCAAGAGGCGTAAAAACTTACCCAGTTTTCCAAACATTGCATCTACAATGAATATCAAGGATGAATTCTCAGTCATTTATGATCAACTTCCACAAGATAAATTAATAGATATAAAAAATCTTATTTAAATTAATAGATATTAAAATGAACTTTCAGTAACCAGAAAAACCAGCATTACAAAAAACCGGATTTTGCTTCAATTATGATTCAGTGCACATTTCAACACGTACCAGGGGTTCACAGAAAAGGTGAATTAAGATTATGGCAATCTGGAATTACTAACTGGGAAAAATTATTAAATACTCCACAACAACACCCTAATTTTACGAAAAAACTTTGGAATCGATTGAAAACAGATATAATTCAATGTCAAAAAGCCTTAGAAAGAAAGGATTATGATTTTTTTATTAAAAAATTTCCTGAAGACATTATTTGGCGTTTAATTCCGAATTTAGAAGATAAAATCCTATATTTCGATATTGAAGCAACAGGTCTGGATTTAGTAAATGATTCAATAACTACAATTTCTACATTCGATGGATCCGAAATAAAATACTTTGTGGAAGGCCAAAACCTGGAAGAATTCATCCCATATCTTGAAAAATTTGATGCCATTGCAACTTTTGATGGAGAAAAGATGGATATCCCTTTTATCGAGCATAAATTTGGATTTGATTTCTACCATATTCACTTTGATCTGTTTAAGATAAGCAGAAAACTGGGAATATCTGGAGGTCTAAAACAGATTGAGAATTACTTGGAAATTTCACGAAATGTAAAAAATTTAGAGGGAATAGATGGAAAAACAGCAATTTACCTATGGAAAGAATATCAATTGACAAAAGATTCGCGATATTTAGATACTTTGCTGGCATATAATATCGAAGATGCTGTAAACCTAGAACCTATTCTATATTGGTTTTATGATCGGTTAAGGGCTAAAGATGGTGTGCCAGTAAAATCGTTAAAAATTAATTCTAACGTAATAATTTCTCCTAAACAACCAAATTTAGAAGTATTAAAATTAATTAATGAAAAATATATCAAAAATTCCAGTAATTATTAATATTGAATATTGTAGTAAAAAAAAATCAATCTAATTTATTCAATATTCTTCTAATTTCTTCTAAATTCTTCTAAATTCTAATTGTCTGGTTAGAAATTTCTAATTAAACGATTAGAAAAAATATGTTAGAAAAGAGAATTGAAAAAAGATATTTTATATATTAAAAATATTAAAATTGATAAAAATAATAAAAAATTAAGGATTCTGCCCTGATGGAGCATTTTGTGCCGCTTTTCTCGCTTGATCAGCAGCAGCATCTTGATCACGAGCCATTTGAGTTTCCTGAGTTGCTGCTTTGGCGCGTTTCTTCTGTAATTCCGCCAATTCTTCTTCCGTTAGTCCAGATCGTCGAATTTCTTCAAGTTTAAGAATCTCCTCTAGCTTAGCATGCTTGGAAATCTTTATGATGGTAGAGATAAAGGGTATTACAAGCAATACTGGAATGAGAATAGATAAAACTCCTTCATATGTTTGAAGTTCAACACTGTTTACAATTGAATCAGGAGAAATCACCGAAAATATTGCATAGGGATGAACACATGCCCAAGTAAGCAGAATAATTACTAAAATTCGGGTCCCTAAACTAACGAATGTTGATACTATTAGACGAGTAGAACTCGGTGCCGAGGTTTTTGCGGTTAATGTGTTTTTTGCTTCAGGATCTTGGCTGAAGAGTTTCTCTAAATAATTACTCACTTTACGTGTGTCCTTCATAGACTCCATCATCCGTTCTTCTTCTTTTTCTAATTTTTTCTTCTCAATTAACTCGGAAACAAAAGAAAATCCCGCTTGTCCCTTTTCAGACATCATAGTGCGTAAGGATAAACGTTTTTTCTCCTCTTTTTCCATTTCCACATCTTCTTGTGTCATTCTGGCTTGCTGCAGTAACTTCTTCTCTCGTTTCTTTTCTTCTACAGCCTTGATCCTTGTTATTGCCTTCAAGGATTCCACCTTCATTACCTCGATCTGGCGCGTTAAACGTTCTTCTCTTTCAATTGAAGGCGCAGTCACCTTATCTATATATGAAACTTGAAATACAAACTCCAAATACAAAAACATAGACAAAGCCACCAGGAAAATATTGGATGTGATAAATTGCCAGAAGTTCATAGCGCTTATATCCGCAAATATTGAGGGTTTGAGTAAATCATGACTTAATATGTTAGATAAGAAGGGAATATTACCGGATGGAATGAAAATAGAAAGAACATCATTTAATTGGTAGAAAAATATTGGAATAATTATTATAAGGTTGATTAGCGTAACCGTTGTAATGCTATCGGTCGGATTGCTCGTGATTGAAGCCCTTAATGCATAAAAGAACATTGCTGCTACAAGAACTTGTAAGATTATCAGATAAAGATCCGCTCTAATTTCGGTAAACACAGCAGTAGCTCCGATAAAAGCCTCAGAAACTGTAGGAGCAATCATCGCCGTGCCATCTTCTGAAGATGGTAAATAAAACCAGCCACCGATTACATTATGAATTATTTCACTGACCAGATTACCGTAATAATTATAATTAAAATACTCTGAACCAAATAATGAGAAAAGACCACCAACCCCCATTGCCAAGCCAAATATAACATAATAAACACCAATATAAAGTAAAAATGACAATAAATCTCTGAGTTGACCGAGTAATCCGAAAACCGAAAATATATTGAAAATCTCAGTATCGTAAATCGTTCCAAGCATAACAATCATTAAAATTAAAAGTGCAATTGATACACCCCTGAGTGTTGGCAATAGCCAATTTGATCTTACCATTTTAATCTGCTCTCCCGACTCGCTTAGCTTCTTGATATTCGTTTGCAATCACGTTTAACATGTCATCTGGAGCGACCGAAATCACTGGTACCGCAAATTTTCTACAATCTTTCTTGATTTTGAGAATATGTAGCATCATTTCTTCACTTATTGCTTCCGCTAACGCTTTATCGCTCGGAGTTAGTTCCAATTCATGAATCTCAAACCA
>JAUWMK010000112.1 GCA_030613185.1 Promethearchaeum sp. | reverse complement strand
TTTTCCGCTTCATTCGTTCAATTCAGTGCTGAAATGGTAGTGATCATTAAAAAGAAAAGTAAATTGAACCTTAGAATAATTCGTTTCCTTTTTTCATAAATCCAACTTTAAAGTTTTTTCTGAATTTCATAGGATTCATCTTGATATTTTCCAAACCAAAACGAATAGAATTTATTCATTAGTAGTTTAAGCAGATTATTCTTAAAAAATTGATTGCTAAGGCTTTTGTTTTTTGTACATCCTTTTAACAATAATTGCAGCAAATGCGGCGGCTCCAAATCCATTGTCAATGTTGACTACTGCCAATCCCGGAGAGCAAGATTGAAGCATTGTGGTTATCGCGCCCTTACCTTTTTCACCAATTCCGTATCCGCTAGAAGCGGGTACTCCAACAACAGGGATATCTACCAATGCAGAAACTATACCGGGTAAAGTTCCTTCCATTCCAGCAATTACAAGGATGACATCAGCGTTTTTTGTAATCATCTCTTTTAATGCAGGAAAAATTCTATGCATTCCAGATATTCCAACATCATAACTGGTGACAGTTTTAATGCCCATTGCTTTAAGTAAAAGAGAAGCTTCTTCTGCTACTGGAATATCAGATGTACCTGCAGTAATTATGCCGATCGTTCCTTCTCTTTTATGAATATTATAAGATTTTTTAGCAATAAATGCAGTTTTTGCCTTTTTGTTAAAATCGCAAACATATTCATTATTTTGTTTATATTTTGCTTCTAATTTATCAAAATAATCAAAAGGAAGACGTGTAATGATAGCGAAATCTTTTTTTTCGAGAAATATTTTGGTAATTTCAAGAACCATTTCCTCTGTTTTACTTTCAGCAAATATTACTTCGGGGATCCCTGTTCTTAAGTGCCTATTCAAGTCTAAATGAGCCATTTTATCCAGTTCGTCAATATAATCTATTTTTATCAATTCTTCTGCTTGTTCAACTGTAATTTCTTTGGATAATAACGCATCCAAAATCTCTTTAAGCGGTTTCATAAGGATCAATAGTTTTTTTTTTATTTAATTAATAGGATTTAATTTTTAATCATTAGGAGCAGCTCTCCATTTGTCCAAGTTTGGATGTTTTTTACTTGACGGGTTATTTTCACAATAATCCACAACAAATTCATTTTCATCTATTTTTCGGATTTTTTTAATGTAATTTAATTTTAATGCGATTTCTTGCTTTGTAATAACAGAAAAACCTAATTTTTCATTTTTATATTTAGCGGGACCCTTTATTGTGGTTCTTTTCTCGATAAAATTAAGGTGATTCTTTATTCTTTTTTCAATATAGTTATTTGCTATATTTTTAAAATTTTCAATATTTGTTTCTATAATATCCTTCATTGATATATCGATTTCAATACCGATACTATTTCTTTCAGATGTTATTGCTGCAATACTAGTTGTGCCGGTTCCTAAAAAGGGATCAAGAATTGTATCTCCTTTAATTGAGAACATATTAACTAATCTATATGCCAATTCAAATGGAAATGCTGCGCTTCTTTTTCTTGTGAGTTTATTATTTAAATTTTGAGAAATTCCTTTAAAATCCCAGATGTCTGAGAACCAAATATTTCTCTCTTCCCAAAAATATGAACTTTCCCTACGGATTATCTTCCTTTTTTCTTCTTTGAATTCTCTTTTATTTCCCTTTCTAAATAGTAAGATATATTCATGTTCCAAGGTAACATAAGCACCTGGGGGATACATACCAGAACCCATGAATTTATTTGGAGCATTTGTTTGTTTTCTCCATATAATTTCAGGTAAAGATTGAAATCCTAATTTTAAAAAATTCTCAATTATTCTTGCATGAGACGGAAAAAGTTGGAACTTTTTACCAATTGTTCTTGTAGCATCCCCAATATTAATGCAAATTATACCCCCCGGAACTATAACTCTTGATAATTCACACCAGACTTTCTTTAATTCTTCATGCATAAGCTGGAATGCTTCTTCACTTTCTAATTTATCCAGAGATTCCTTAATTTTGGGATTTTGTTTGCAGAAAATTTCATCCCACATTTCAATCATAGGATAGGGGGGCGATGTTATAACCAAATCAATAGATTTATCCTCAATGTTAGTCAGTTTTTCCGCAGATGAATATATTATTTTGTGTTTTGTGCTCATTTCTATCTATCCTAAGATATGTTATTTCTTAATAAATTTGAGGAGTGAATTGTTTTTATTATCCCGCTGCAGTTTTTTCTTTATTTTTTCAACAATTATCGAATTAATGTTCATTTTTTCAAAAGTATCAATTAGAATTTCCATATTTATTCTATCTTTTTTTGTTTTCAAATCCCAAATTTCGATTTTTGAGTTTTCCAATAATTGTAATAATGTTTTAATTGATTTCTCATAATGAGGGATCAAAATGGGTGTTTTTAATTTATATTGGCTTTTATTTATGATAGTTTCCCGAATAAGATTTTCTCGGGGGAACATCTCATAACCATAACCATGTAACCCTAATGATTTTGCGGCCGCTAATGTTGTTCCAGTTCCTAAGAATGGATCCAAAACATATTTTGCATTAGGAACAGCTTTAATGCAGGAATATGGTAATCCAATTGGGAATGGTGCATCATGTCCCTTTTTAATTGTTGCTCCTGTTGTTTTTTCATAGCAGATGTGCAATAAATTTCCAGGATCACGTAAATCTGATTTTCCATATCTTCCAATATTCGATTTATCTGCATATGGTATTCCAATTGCTTTAGGATTTAGTTCATATTTTGATTTATCTTTTATAAATAGAAAGATATGTTCCCAAACATTATTGAACCTTTTATTTCCCCCCGAAGGTGTATAATGGCCTTTTCCGTATATTGATTTTATCCAAATTATGTCTTGTATACGAATCCAACCTACTTCTTCAGCAGAATTTGCTACTTTTTCTGATAAACCTTGAGTTGTGGCAGAATCTCCAATATTAAGGAAAAAAACTGCCTTATATGAAGAAATGCGAAGACATTCTCTCCAAACCCTTTTTAACATTTGAAAATATTCTTTTTCCGGAAGTGAATCATTGTATTTCACGTTTGAATCGGATGAATAATGTTTCCCGCGATTATACGGGGGCGAGGTTATTATAACATCTATAGTCCCTTCTTGAATTTCATTCATTTCCTCTGAGGACTTAAAATAAACTGTCTGATTATCAATAACTAACATTTTCGAAGATTCATGCATTTTAAATGTAATTAATTTCTCTTTTCTTTTTTAAAATAAATTTCTATTTTTATAAAAAATACAATAAAAAACACAATAAAAAACGCAATAATAAACTATTAACCATCAAACATTACACTTCTAATTTGAAGATGAAGAAATTTAATGAGAATTATGTTGGAAAATTACTAGATTATATTTCAGATGGTATAACTTTCTTAGATGTAAATGGAAATATTATCTATATGAACAAATTCGCTCAAGATCTAACTGAACGTAACTTAGACATTGCTAAAAACAAATATTTTTCTGATATTTTTACTATTAAAAAAACACAAAACGAAATTGAAACTTATGATTGCTTTACAGAAGTGCTTCAAACAAAAGAACCTCACATTTGTAAAAAACCTTCAATTTTAATTACTCGGACAGGAAAAGAAGTTGAGATCAAGTGTAATTTTATTCCTGTTTTTGATAAAAATAATAAATTCTCAGGATGTCTTATAATTTCTCAAGATTTCACAGAAAGACGAAATTTTGAAAAAGCTCTTCAAAATGCTTTACGTCTCAATTCTTTAGGGCAATTATCAAGTGGAATAGCCCATGATTTCAATAATGTGTTGACTACAATCTTGGGAAATATAAGTTTAGCAAAAATGGATTTGAATGAAGAAAGTGACATTTTCGGTTTACTAAATGAAGCAGAAGAAGGCATTGATAAAGCCCGTATTATGACTCAACAATTATTAAGTTTCGCGAGCGAAAATAAAACAGAAAAAGAAATATTGGAAATCTCGGAACTCTTAAAGAATTTTGTTTCATTCACGCTTTCTGGTAGTAATGTTAACTGCACCTTTAATTTTCCGAAAGATATAATGAATGTTGAGGGAAATCGTTCTCAATTGGGTCAAGTCATTCATAATATCATAGTTCATTCAGTTCAATCTATGCCAGTTGGTGGAAATATTAAAATATCCGCACAAAATAGTATCATACAAAAAAAAAACGATTTGGAACTAGAACAAGGTAATTATGTAATTCTAAAAATTCAAGATAATGGGATTGGGATACCTGAAAGTGATCTTTCTCATGTTTTTGATCCATTCTATATGAGTAATATGACTGGAAAAGATATGGGGCTCGCGGTTGTGAAAGATATCATAAATCAGCATAACGGCAATATTTTAATTGATTCTATTGTTGGAGAAGGAACGATCTTTACTATTTATCTTCCTGCAATTTTGCCTGAAATTTCTAAAATTAAAATAAAGAAGGGTGGAATTCCTAGAAAACATGCTAAAGTCTTAGTTATGGATGATGAAGACATTATTCGCAGAGTTTTATCTAAAATGTTGACTCAATTAGGATATGAAGCACATATTGTAGAAGAAGGAACAAGTGCAATTAAGATTTATAAAGAGTTTTTAGACAAAAATGCTAAATTCGATGTTGTAATTTTGGACTTGACAATTCGTGGAGGCATGGGCGGCGCGGAAACGATGGAAAATCTCCTTAAAATTGATCCACATGCCAAAGTTTTAGCTTCAAGTGGTTATACTACCGATAAAATCATTACAAATTACGAATCTTACGGATTTTCTGGAGCTTTGATAAAACCTTATCGAGTTAAGGAATTGGATAAGATTTTATTAGATGTTCTGAATAAGTAGTTTTTTTAGAACTGTTTAATAAAATCTAGAATTTTTTTCTGATTTGACTTAGAAGATTCTTTTAGATTAGAGAATTTTAATCCAATTAAGCGGATTTTTTTCTTTTTGCTATAAAATTCTTGATATAAATCCAAAACAACCTCTAAAGCTTTCTTTTGATTTCGAATTGCAGAATTAAAAGATTTTGAACGTAAAAAAGTTTCAAATCCTTTAAATCGTACTTTTAAACTGATAGTTCTATATAAAATCCCTCTTTTTTCTAATATATCATGAATTTTATCATTTAAATCGGTGATCTTTGCTATGATTTCTTGATAATCATCGGTATCTTCGTAAAAAGTCCTTTCCTTTGATATTGATTTTCGATGGTAAATATAACTGGAGTCATGTACTTTTCTTTCTTCGTTGCCATTGATGAGATTATGTATCCATCTTCCACGATCTCCAAATTTAGCAATCATTTTATGTTTTGGGATTTTAAAAAAATCTCCAATTAATTGGAATCCATGTTTTTCATAATATATTTTTGATTTTTTTCCTATACCTGGGATCCTAGTTATTTTTAATGGACTTAAGATTACTTTATAATTTTCCGGGGTGATTAACGTAATTCCATTAGGTTTATTGCAGTCTGATCCAATTTTTGCAAGAGATTTTGTAAACGCAACTCCAATAGAGCAAGTTATTCCAACTTCTGATTGAATTTCATCCTTAATATTATTTGCAATTTCTAATGCTTGTTTCATATCCTTAGCAATTTCACTCATATCTAAATAAGCTTCATCACTTCCAACCTGTTGAAAAACAGGTGAATATTTATTAAGAATGTTCATAACTTGCGTTGATATTTCTTTAATTCGGCCAAAATTTGCTCTAACATATATTCCATGTGGACAAAGATGATAAGCCTTCGATATTGGCATCCCTGAATGAAGTCCAAATTCTCTTGCTTCATAAGAACAAGTCGATACAACTCCTCTGCCTTTCCCTTTTTTTGGATCGGCACCAGTTATAACGGGAAATCCTTTATATTCTGGGTGATCTAAAATTTCCACAGCTGCAAAAAAACAATCAAGGTCTACGTGGAAAATAATTCGATCCATGACAATTTCGATAATGCATCTTTTTATATAAAAAAAAGGACTGAAAATATTTTTTAAATTCGGTTTTTAAAACGGAAAGAAAATTCAAAGGTCTCTCCATAATCATCAAAAATAACTTTATAAGGTAAGTTTTTTAGGATTTTTAAAATTCCGATATTCTGTGCAAATACTTCTCCAAAAAATCCGCTTATGCCTTTTTCTTGCCCAATTTCACATAATCGAGAAAAAATATGATATCCTAATCCAAGTTTATGCCATTCATTAGAAATCCATACAGCAATTTCTGCCATGTTAGTACTACCGCTTGGATCTTTATAATAACTACCTGATGCTACAATTTCCTTCTTTTCTTCATCTCCAACTAATCCTATTATTACCATTGTGCTATTATAATCGATATTTACTTCAAATTGTGCATCTTCATGAGGAAATGCAGTTTTTGGAGTAAGAAACCGGAATATTCGCGATTGTTCATCCATGGTATAAAAAAACCTTTGCAAAATTCTTTCATCAGCGGGTTTTACTGGCCGAAAATGAACTTTCTTTTTTGTATTTGTAATAAAATTCCATTCGTATTGTTCAGGATAAAGGATTACTGTTCCATCTTTTGTTAAAGGTAATAACTGATCTTCGTATAAGTAATGAAGTTTTTTCGCTTGGACTAATAAATCTTTTCTGAATTTCGGATGAGAAATCCCTATCAACTGCAATGCTCTATTTCTTACATTTTTTCCTGCCAAGTGTGCAATTCCCCATTCAGTGACTACATAATGAACGTCATATGCTGGTAAACTACATCTCTTAACTATCGGCACAATTCTTGATTGAGAACCATCTTTGGTCGTACTGGGAACTAATATTATTGTTTTTCCCCCTGGTGATCGACTACTTCCTTGCACGAAATCATGTTCTCCTCCAATTCCCCCATAAAATTTATTTGGAAGGTGATTAGTTATTTGACCTGAAAGATCAACAAATAAAGTTCCATAGACCGAGCATAATTTTCTATTTTTAGCAATATTTTCGATATCCAACATATATTCTGAAGTTTTAAATTTAATGAATGGATTTCGATCGACAAATTGATAATTTTCTTTAGTACCTAATAAAAAAGATGTCATTATGTGCTGATGGAGGTTTTTTTTGCATGAAATGTTTTTATTTTTTATCAGAGAAATTAAACCAGAGTTTAAAACTAACATTTCTGAAAAAATTGCTAAATCCTTTTTATTCTTTAAATATGGCCAAATTGAATTTGGTAGTTTTCCTAATCCAATATTTAAAGTAGATTCGTTTTCAATTAACCTGGAAAGATAATTGCCAATTTTTTCTATTATTTCTCGATCTTGGCTATCTAAATCATATTTAAATTCTAATAATGGATAATCTTTGAAGACGAAAAAATCAATATCTTCAAGATTAATACTTGAATCTCCATAAGTAAAGGGCATCTGCGGATTTATTTGCACAATAACTTCTTTTGATACCTGAGCAACTAACTGGTTAATATCAACATTGATTCCAAACGAACAATATCCATATTGATCAGGGGGTGATACTTGTAGTAAACAAATATCAATTATTAAAGAGCGTGATTTTAGCAATTTAACAATTTCCGATGTCTTAATTGGAATAAAATCACTCTGGCCTTTTTCAACTGCATCCCGAATACTATCTGTCCCCAGAATAGATAATGTATTATGCCGAAATCGTGTTGGAAATTTATCACTGAAGAATTTTTGATCTGAAAGTGTTAGTAAATGAATTATCTCGCAATCTGTCCAGCGATATTTATCATGAACTAGTTCACTAGTTAGAAATAACGGCTCAGAACATGCAGTACCGATAAATATTCTGGATCCCGGACTGATTATATTTGCCAAATCACTTGGTTGTATTTCTTTTTCTTTGTATTTTTCTAACCAAAAAGAAAGATCAAATTCAGTCATCTTAAAGAATAATTGATAAATTCAGTCTTTAAATTATAACTAGAAATTGAATGCTTCAAATGATAAATTTTACATTATTTTAAAAATGAAATATAAAAATAATTTAGAAAGAAATAAATTGATTGAACTCTGGTGGAATAATACGTTTGAAGGCAAAAACTCTTTAAGTTCGAAGTTTATTAATATTACTATAAGAGAAAGGTGTTAAAATGAGTTCAAATGCTCTAGCATATATCAATCCCCTAATGCTTAAATGGACTAGGAAAAGAAGTGGTTACAGCATTGAAAACGCTGCGAAAAATCTGTTAAATCCTAATAAATTAAAAAAAGTTGAAGAAGGGAGAGATTACTTAACTTTCGTTCAATTTAAAAAAATAGCTAATAGATACAAATATCCAATAACTTATTTTTATTTGAAAGAACCCCCTAAAGAACGAGAGATTAACGATTTTCGAGTTCTATATTACAATGAAGGCCATAAAAGCCCCCATTTAAATTATGAGATAAGAAGGATCTTCAAAAAAAGAGATTATGCTGTAGAATATCAAAAATTTGGAGAGAAATTTGAATATTTTTTCGTTAATTCCATCAATATTGATCAAGATACTGAGACAGTCGCGAATGATATACTTAAATTATTAAAAATCAATCAAAAAATGCGAAAAAAATGGAAAAATGATTACGATGCATTTAATGGATGGAAATCTGCAATAGAAAAGCTTGGTGTTCTTATTTTTCAAGCATCAAATATTAAAATTGAAGAAATGAGGGGATTTTCTATATCCGCCATTCCTTATCCAGTAATTGTTCTTAATCGTAGTGATTCTCCATATGGAAGGTGTTTTAGTTTAATTCATGAGCTTTGCCACATAATGCTAGATGAAGGAGGTTTATGTATTTCAAATCAAGAAGATGAAGATCATTTTAAAATAGAAAAATTCTGTAATTATGTTGCTGGTGCAGCTTTAGTTCCAAAAGATGATTTACTGGAATATATTGAAAAGAATAATCTTATAAATCTGAGATCATGGGAAGATTCTGATCTGAAGCCCTTAGTTAGATTTTTTAAAGCTAGTAAAGAAGTAATTCTACGAAGATTATTGATTTTTGGTAAAATTAGCAAATCTCTTTATCAAGAAAAGCATAAATATTGGGCCTTGTTTACTAAAAAGAAAAGTTCAGGAGGGGAATTTGGGTATCAAAAAGTTCTTAGAACTCAATCGAAAATATATATAAATCTTATCTTAAATGCTTATCACAATGAAGAATTCACTTATTCACGCCTTGGGGACTATCTTGACATGAAATTAAAGAATTTCGATAAATTGGAAGAAGATATTTTAAATGGAAAATGATTATGTTCAAAATTTTTTGGAAGTATTCTTTTGATTCTAGTGGTTTCATTGATGCTTGGAATCGCTATTATCCTATCGACTTATTTCCCACTTTATGGGAAAAAATTGCATCTTTACTTCAAAAGGAAATAATAATTGCTAGCTCTCTTGTATGGGATGAAATTAAGCGAAAAGATGACGAACTTAAGGAATTTTTAGAAAAATTTAAGAAATCTTTTAAATCTCCTACAAAAAAGGAACAAGAAATCGTTGAAAAGATAATAAATAGTAATCCAGATTGGATTAAAAACAGTAAAAATGAAGCAGATCCATTTGTAATTGCCTTGGCAAAATTAAAAAACTTAAAAGTTGTGACATATGAAAATCCCAATAAAACAAAAAATCATATTCCTGCAGTTTGTAGACAGATCAAAGTGGAATATTTCTCTTTTATTGAGTTTCTAAGAGAAGAAAACATCGTTTTTTAAGAAATTCATTGGATTTTACAAAAGATTTTTAGAGTTCGCATCACTTTTTCATCAATTTCATTCATCTTCAGCATGGCGATTTCCTTAAAATCATCTTCGTTCTCCCAAGATTTTACTATTTCATGCCCTAAAAAATACCCTGTTTGTTTCTTACCTTCAATATCATACCAGCTTCCAAAGAAATTTTTAAGCATTTCTGTATCGTCCTCTCCATATTCATCCAAAAATGTCTGTGCTAAGTAGGAAAGATGCGATTTACACCATTGAACCCAATTTTCTTGACCCATTTGTTGATGCCAAGATTCTTCTCCCATTATTTTATGTTCACAACGCATTGCAAATCCTTCTTCATATAATTGCCAAAAAGGAGATTGGTTTTCCATAAGTAAATCTCTTTCTTTTCGCCAATGAAAATGAATAAGATGACCGATTTCATGCGCACTTAAGGGTGCTAAAATTTCAATGGTATTCCAACCGCATTCAATTATATTTTCAAGACCATATAAAACTGCTGGTTTTCCCCGAAATTCAGTTGCCCATCCTGCTCCAACTCCGATTCCAACATAAATAACAAAATTTAATGAAAAATCCAACTTGAATTTTTGAAGTGCTCTTGGCGCTACAAAATCTATAGCTTTTTTTAAATTGTTTCTCACTGATTTCATATCTCGAACTGAATCTTTAAGTTTTGGAAAAACAAGCTCTTTTGCGATTTTTTTCCAATCATTCCCATCATTCTGGTAACTTTCTATTTGCATCTTTAAAAGATCTGGCCATTTATCCATGTATTTTGTATTCCAAATCTCAATCTGATTTTCAATATCTTTATTCTCCATTAATGGCCAAATTTCTTCAAAATCATCAAATGTATCGAAAATCTTCCATTTTTTCAAATTCTCTTCACTTTTTTTAAGAATGTTTACTAATTTAAATTGATTAAGATTAGTTTAAAAGAAAGAAGAAAATTCGGCCAGCATTTCACTTCACCAGAGATATTTGAATCATATATACTTCCTGAGATAGCAAAAATCCTAAAAAAATATGTTTGGGTTGATCTTTTTGCCGGATCTGGGAATTTAATTCTACCAATTTTAAAAACGATCCAGAAAAAGCAACGTATCGAATTTTTCAAAGAACATATCTATTTATTTGATGTCCAAGAACATTGCATTGAAGATTCAATTAAGCATGCTGTAAGTTTAGGTATTCCACGAGACATCGCTAAAAAAAATATTATTCTTAATGATTCACTTAAATCCTTTCCGAAAAAACTATCGAAATCAAATCTAAACTTTCCAATTTTCCACATTACTAATCCTCCCTATTTATATTTAGGATATATTGTCAAAAGTAAAGAAACTCAGAAATATATCAGTCTTTTTCAAGGTGAGAACAAAGGTTACCAAGATTTATATCAACTAGCTTTAATAAATGATCTTAAAAACAATGTAAAAGACATGATTTACATAATTCCCACCAATTTTATTTTTGGAAACTCGGTTTCAAATAAAATCCGTGATGATTTGCTAAAATATTATCGAATTAAAAAAGTATATATTATAGAAAAAAAAATTTTCAAACATACAGGGACCAATGTGATGATCACATTCTTTGAAAGGAAAGATGAAATGAAAAATGAGAATTTAGAGTTTAATGGAGTAAAAATTGGATTGGATAAAACTTTTGAGAAAACCAGAACTTATAAATTAAGTCCGAAATACCATTATAAAGCCGGATTTGAATTTGAAGATTTTATTGAAAAGATGAGGGCAAAAACACCGTTAAAGCTATCTTATTATCTCAAAATCAGTGAAGTAAATTCTTGTAAGGGCAAAAATAAAATTGAATTTATCGATTCTAATGATTTCAACGGAACAAACTATATAAAAATAAAATTCCAAGTTAATCAAGGTTTACTCGAAAAAATAAGGAATAATCCGCTCTGGATACGAACTGTTGACACTGGATCCTGGGATGGAAGAGCAGGGCTATATTCTATTAAGGATTCTTTTTATGTAGACGGAATTATTGTTACAAAAAATACATACCGAACAAACCCAATTCAGATTTTCTTTCAAACACCCATTTCTGTTGAGGAACAATTCCTACTAAAAGATTATTTTAATTTAACATTGGAATATTTGAGAGAGATTACAGATAGTGAGTTTATGACTACCTATAAATATTCAGGAGCAAATTATACGCGAAAGTATTTTGGGCTTTCGCAAGCCAGAAAATTAATCGAAAGTTTTCCAATACGCGATTTAAGTCAGGTTCAACTAGATAAATTCAAAAAAATAATAAAATTAAAGGATTCCACCAGTTTAATCTCCTTCTTAAAAAAAATAAAAAGAATATTAAAAATATAATGAGAATTAAAAAAGATTCCAAAATAAGTTATCTTCTATTTATTCTAATAATTTCATAATGTTGTGTATTAGAATTTGTATTGATTTTTTCTTTCTACTTCAAATTTCTTTTCTTTTTTGGTTTTATTTGTTTTTTGTCTATTATATTTAATTTCTTTAAATAATAATCGGATATCCCCAAGAACCAATAGACATAATATACCAATCACACTCCCGAAAATTGCGTTTGATATTGATTCTTTTGCGATCCAAGGATCAATAATCTTTAAACCATACTTAGAATCCGCTACATAAGCATAAGATCCCGAAACACAAACATCATCTGCATTTCCACTATCATAGAAATGTTTCTCTTCCACGGGAGTGGTCGGGTCGGAAATGTCAATAATCTCTAAACCATATTCATTATCTGCCACGTAGGCATAAGTTCCTGAAACATAAACACCGCGTGCATTCCTACAATCATAGAATTGTCCCACTTCCACGGGAGCAGTTGGGTCTGAAATGTCAATAATCTCCAAACCATCATCCCTGTCCGCCACGTAAGCATAAGATCTCGAAACATAAA
>JAUWMK010000027.1 GCA_030613185.1 Promethearchaeum sp. | reverse complement strand
CTGAAAGCTTACAGGCATTTAATGGGGATCGAGTGATCCAATTGTGTAATATCCAAAAATATATGAATGAGGTAGAATGTTCATGTTAAAGAAAATTATTTATGCAAAAGACTATAATTAGAGAAAATTCACTTAATAATCATTTTTTAAGGATTACACTAAAAGTATAAATTATTAGTTAGTTTAAAAATAGTAATGAAGAAGGAAATTAATACTCTAAATGCCGTAATTTCTAAAGATGAAGAGATTTTATGGCATGGAAAGGTTTCTCAAAAAGGTTTATTAATTTTAAAAAGTAAAATACTAGGATTACTAGGATTTTGGATATTAACCTTTATAGCAATAATTTTTTGTCGACTTAAATTTTTCGACAAATATAAAGATGGTTATTTTATGCTAATGATATTGCCGATAATAGTTTCTTTTGTATTCACCCTCCCTATTTATAGTAGGACGATTTTTTTTGGAGAGTTAAGAAATCTGGAATATTATATAACAAATAAACAAGAATTTGATGTGAAGGGAGAAAAAATCTCTTTCCAGCCGATATATTACGATGTGTATCAAAGATTAAAATTAGATGATTTAGAGCGAATAGAGATAATTCCGTTAAGATTTTTTTCATTAGCTCATATAGATTTTTATTCAAACTTTATAGATGAATATCCATATGATTTTTATTTTGGAATTAAGAAATTGGAAGATAAAGTAATTATTATTATTAATGGTAAGACTGAACAATTTAATGGAAAAAAAGAAAAAATCTTTGAAAAGATTAAGCCTGAATTATCTTGGAAAAATACTCAAACTCTAAAGGGATCTAAGCATAGATTTTACTATATTGAAGATTATAAGAATGTAGAAGAGATATTAAAAAAGATTTTCCCCAATAAAGTTAAAATAGTGGAATAAATATTATTTCTCATCTTTTTTAATAATTATAATTTCTTCTTTTAAAAATTGGAGTTCTTTCATTTGCAATATGAAGCCTTTTTATATAACTTAATATCTAAATCAATTATAAATCAAATTTATCTAATGATTGGTTATATCTAATGAGTGAAAAAATAAAATATACGGTTAAAAAGCTAAGTCCTATGGCGAAAGTTATCCATGACTATACTACAGAAGCGAGAAGCAAGAACACAATATGGGCATATGGGGCGGCCGATATTACTATGCCTAGGAGAATGCTCCGAGAATATAAGGAAAAAACAGGAGAATCTATAAGCTTCACTGCCTTTTTAATTGCAGTTTACGCCCGAATTATAGAAAAACACAAGTATCCGATGAACACATTGGTAAAAAGTAATAAATATTACTATATTTTTGATGAAGTCGATGTTCAGACAAATACTGAGAGAATTATTGATGGAGTTAAAAAACCTGTAAATCTAACAATTCGTAATGCTCATTCAAAAACATTGCGTGAGATCCATACTGAAATTCGGCAAGGACAAAAAAAGAAAGTTGAATTAACAACGGGAAATAAGGGAGGGAAAAATTTAATTAAATATATCACTAAATTACCCCGATTCCTCCGAAGAATGATAATTCATAAAATATTCACAGATCCTTTACGAAAAAAGAAGATGTTGGGGACTGTTGGGCTTACAGCTGCTGGAATGATGGCTAAAGAAACCAATGAACTAGGATGGGCAATTTATATGACACCTCATTCGTGTTCCCTTGGAATTGGATCAATGGCAAAAGATTATAAACTGAACAAAGAAGGGAAAGTAATTGAACGTGAATCCCTAGCAGTAACTCTCGCATTTGATCACCAAGTGATAGACGGAGGACCTGCTGCCCGATTCTTGCAGGACCTCTATTATTCGGTACGAGAAGGGTGTGAAAATGAAGATTGGTGCTTTAAATCTTTATAATCTAACAGATAAATATGTTAATGGTGAAAAAATATGTTTGATACAAAATGGTTGACCAAAAAAGAAATCGAAGAATTAATTTTAAGTAAAATTTCTGATGAGGAAGTTGAAAAATGCAAAAAAAATCATCTATTAGTTCCAGTTCTCAATGAAATTATTGAAGGGACTACAGAACCTGGAAAGGGCGGGACAGCTTATTTCAAATTTAGAAATCGAGAAGAACCGATATTAGATTGCACAGCACAAGCATGGTCTTTGAATTTAGGACATGCTCCCTCTGATGTTAATTATGCAGTTGCACTTCAAGCCCAGCATGCAAATCATGTTAGATATGGTTATTTAACACCAATACGGGTCAAACTCTGTAATAAATTAGCAGAAATTGCCCCTGGAGAATTAAAAGGTGGAAAAATTGCATTAAATAATTTGGGCGGAGGAGGTGCTGTAGAGTGCGCTATTAGAACAGCATTTATCAATACAAGAGGAAATCGAGATCAAATTGTAACTTTCTGGCGTGGATATCACGGGAGTAGTTTAGCTCTCTCATCAGCAACACAACAAATAGGGATGGCAATGCGCTATAGACCATTTGGAATTGATAGATTTGTTAAAACTTTTTTCCCTTATTGTTATCGATGTCCATGGGGTTACAAAAACGGATTTGATGGGAAAAAGGATCCTGAATGCAATTTAGAATGTCTTGGATTAGTTAAACAGCATATCGAACATTTCCATACAAGTGGTATTGCTGGAGTTTTATTGGAAACTATGCAAGGAGCTGGCGGCCAAATACCTGCACCAGTAGAATTTTTGGTTGGATTGAAGAATATTTGCAAAGAAAATAAAATCAAACTAATTTATGATGAATGTCAGACGGGTTTTGGACGCACAGGAGAAATGTGGGCAACCGAATGGTATAATAAACAAACAAATGAGGATGTATCACCTGATATTCTTACAGCAACTAAAGGTGTAGGTGGAGGATTTCCTCTTGGAGTAACAATTGCGAAACCAAAGATAAAAATGCTTTCTGAAGCGGAGGAACACAGCACTTATTCTTCTTCTCCAGTATTAATGGCAGCTTCCTTAGTTACTATTGAAATCCTTCAGAAAGAAAAGATTCCAGCAAATGCAGCAAAACAAGGAGAAAAAATTACAAGTTTTATAAAGGATCTTCAAAATAAATATACTCAAATTGGTGATATAAGGGGCCCAGGTCTTTTTATTGGGGTTGAATTAGTAAAAGATTCAAAGAGTAGAGAACCATTTAATGATTTAGTGGAAAAAACAATTGAAAAAGGATTGAAGAATAATATTTTATTCGGGGAAAGTATGCCAATTCTTAAACCCAGCGGTGAAATGATGAGAAATGTTCTTAAAATTAAGCCTCCGCTAATCATATCTGAAGAAGAAACAGAAAGAATATGCCATCTATTTGAAAAATCTTTGAAAGATGCCCTAAGCTAATTTTTTTTTCTTTTTTAACTGCATAATTTAGAGAAATACTTTTTAAAAAGATTTATTAGTTCAATTTTTTTATTCAAAATATGTCTGAAGAACAGATAGAAGAAAAATTGCAAGTTCAAGAGAGCAAAGTTCTAATAGTTTTGGGTGCATTCCTAGGTTTAATCTGGATTATTCTCATTGTTATTGATGTTACTGGTGACGGAATGTCTGGATTTGTTTATTTCCTTTACGGAATATTTAATATTGGAGCATTTCTTGTTTATTTTAATTCAAAAAATAAAAAAGACCAAGAAAAATGGATAAAAACAAGTCTATTTGAAGAAAAAAATGAAGAATAAACGAACGAAGCATTAAAATAACAATATTTAAAAAAAAAAAATTTTTTTACTTATTTTTTAATTTTTATATAGAAATTCGTAGTGATGTTTGCTTTGGATTTTCCCGCACATACCCAATAATATATGCAATTCCAATTAGAGATAATGCAAACTTAGAGTTTTCAATTACATCATCAATATCTGGATCCACTCTTAAGATTATTGCACTAATAACAATAATTAATATCAATACATAAAAACTCCCGGGCATTGCTCGCACATTATTGGATTTAAACAATTTTTGTTCAATGAAGAAATATACACCAGCTAGCGTAAACCCATTTATCGGTGCAATTAGAAACCACCAATGAATATAAAAAGTATTAACAAGAATATATTGAACTAAACAAAGTAAATAGAGAATTATTATAACAGCCAAGCCATAAAAAGCTGATTGAATTTTGGTATAAATTTCCATTGCTATTGCAGCAAAAATCCCGACTATGGCTAAATTCCGAATCCAGGCAGTTGGATTAGAATTTAACTCAACAGGATATAATACAACAGTCCCATCATATATAACTGCAAGAATTGTTAATAGAATTATAGCTGCTTTACCAATATCGATTGAATAATTGTAAAAAGTGGTTCTTCTATAAGGTTTCACTAATTTCCTCGGTTTAATTGATGGAATTACTTTTAGTTTTCCCCATCCAATAATTATAATTGGGTAAATCAAAAAGGATATTGCTAAGAAAACAAATATAACATTCTCAAGGAAATATTCGAATAAAAAGATTATTCCACATAGTAAAAGAGACCACATGCTTGTATTATAGATAGGTTTAACTTTAACTTTAGAAAGTCCTCTACTGTTTCTAATGAAAAACAATCCTAACAATTCAAATATAAAGATTAAAGTCAATTTGGAGTAAAATTCTACATTTGTTGGATTTAAAATATCAATTTTTGGAATAAGAAAGATAATTATTGAGAGGGAGGCCCCGATCAAGGTTAATATCAAGGTTATAAGACGACTTATTCGATCAATAAAGGATGAATGCATTCCAAAATTATCCATTATGAATAGGAGAAATAGAGTACCTAAGATCAATCCATATGTTAATATCTCGTTACTTGAATCTGAAAAAAATGGAGTGTTTAAGATATTGGGGATTATAAAATAAGGAATATAACATATCATCCCTAAATAGAAATAAAGTTTCATGCAAAAATTATAAACAATATCATAATTTTCATGAATTCCCCCTGATTCTGGGATTTCCTTAATTTTTTTCTCCATATATTTTACCATTTATATTTTTTCAAGAAATTCAAGAGTTTAACGCATGAAAGAAGGCAGCATTAATTGGAATATTTTTAACAATTCATTAAGTTTCCCTTTTTCGTTAATTAAAGTGCCAATAAGAACTGTTTTCATTAGAGAATTTTTATCAAGAGGTCCACTGGTAAAAAGTGCATTCTTTGGGCTCCAAACTAGAAGATATTTTACATTTGGATTATTGATCAAGTCGACACCAGTTGTGACTTTTAATTCATCATATATATTGACATCTTTCTCTGGCCACAACCGCCTATCATTTAAGACTATTTGAACTTTAATACCATTTCTAGCACGGTCCTTTAATATTAAAGAGTATTCATTAGTGATATATGGTGCAACAATCTTTATATCTGTAGCATTCGTAATTATTTCAGCAATGTTATTATTCATAACATGCTCGTTTCCCGGCATTCCACCTGTAAAAATCTTAATCGTTCCGACCAATTTTAGTAACCTGTTTTCAAGATCTTCAACTTTTGTTCTCAATTTTATGTTTTCTGCACGCAATAAGGACATTTTAAATTTACCTCGTTGTATTATTTTCTAATTCTATCTATTTCAATTTATTTTTTAACTTATTCCCTTATTCCAAAAAATTAAATAAATTACCATAAAATACATAATGAGTTTCTAAGAGTGTTTGTGAGAGAGAATAATTGTCATCATCAAGTTTTTCTAAACTTTTTACTATTTTATACAACTGTTTATGGGCTTTTAGGAGGGCTGATCCTATAGACTCTCTTAGAAATAATCGATTAATAAATTCAGATAAAAATAATTTTAGAATTTCATCGAATTCAATAGAGATTCTCGCTAAAATCCCTATAAGATTTTTTGATCCTATTAATTTTGAGATTTTACTTAATTGATTGAACGATCTAGATATGATTTTGCCTGATTTATCGATAATTTGAGCATCAAAAATTAATAATGGCTTAAAAAATGGTATTCCTTGAATTTCATTGTGTTTTTGAGCAAAAGAAAGCATTTCTAAAATATCTTGAAGGTTTATAATATGATCATCCGGAGTGATAAAATATGATTGAAGGGGATTTTCTTCAATATAGAAGAGGTTTGAGGTGATATAAATAATGTTATATAATCCAGAAGTTATTTCTTTCTCAATATTTTGAAAAGTTCCAGATTGGGAATTTAGAAATGTAGATTTTTCAACTAAGGGTTGAAGATTATTTATTTTTGATTCGAGGAAATCTAATTGCTTTGAACTCTCAGGGAATGGAAAAAGAGGATTATATTTCTTCTCAATTTCATCCCAAATTTTAGGGAATTCCTTATTTAAATCCCCTATTGCTAAGAACATATATTTCAAATTCACAATATCTTCAGGTTGGTCTTGAATCATAATTTTTTCTGGACTGAGTTTAGGTTCATCAAATCTATATCCAAAAGCAAATTTTGTCCCTAACGATGATTTTTCATCGTGCAACATCTCGAATGGATAACCAGGTTCATCCATTATGATAAAAATTTCAGGAACATGATCCTTTCCTATAATAAGTTGCGAGAAAAATGTTCGAAGTTCTTGAGGTAGGAAAAGATAAGCTAATTTTCCAAATTGAACTTGTGATATTTGAGATTGGACGGGGGTTTTTATTCGTGGATCATTAAATGGCAATTGTAGATATAATCTAATTAATTGCGGTTCTTTCCATATCTCGTCAATTTTTACTAATTCTGGTTTAGAGAAGCCCGATGTATAAAATAACTCATAATACATTTTAATATTTTTATTTGCAGGAATACGCAGTTTTATTATGATTTTAGAAGGTACCATACCTCCTATATCTATCGTATCATTACTTTTAGTCAGTCTACTTTTCGTTTCAATGGTTTTATGAATTTCTCTGTTAATCAATGACTCAAATAATGGTGATTGGGCTACATTTAGGTGTTTTGCACTCAATTCTGCAATATCTTTAAATCCTTCTTCAAAAATACTTCTATGAAATGCTATCCACCAAAATTCTTCTTGATCTATATTCATCCTTCCCCGAATTAAGCGATAATATTCATTGAAAGCATAAGTAAAATCTTGAAATAAACGTGGATCATCTGGTAATTTTAATAGTTCGCGAAATTTTTTTATTGCAGCTACAAAATAAGATTTGTCTGATAATTTCCTAAAATTTTTAGCAGCTTCTGCCCAAATCTTAATGTTTCTTAGTTGAAATTCGGAATTATTTGTTTCTGTTATCTCATCTAAATAAGAATAAGCTTTTAAAGCAGTTTGATATTCCCCATGTTTACAAGATTTCTCAATAAAATAATAAAGAAACTTCTCTAGTTTTTGATTTTTATTTAGTTTCTTCAATAAATTGCAATATATTTTTACAATTGAAAAAGCCCATTTTTCTTCTTTGATCATTTGAAGAGAATATATAGTTTCTTCCAACAAACCCATATTATCTTGAAAATTGATGGGTTGTTGTGAAATATTCTGTAAACTTTTATGAAGGATAAATTCGAAATTCTGAAATGAAATTCTAAATAATGATTCAGCAAATTCTTGAAACTTTAAACTATTATCATCAAAGAAATTATCATAAATCTCTAATAAAAATGCATTTAACAAAATATCACGATGTTCAGCAGAAAGTTTTAAAAGTAGGGCATTGAAGTTTTTTAAACATTCATCTCCACTGGGAGTCTGTAAAAATTCATCATTTAAGATGAATGCCAAGAAGAAAAGCTCTAAAGATTTTTGAAAATTTTCCGAATTATATATCAATAATGCAAGAGACTCTAAAATTTTCGCATTATTTGTATTTTCAGTAAATTTAATCTTATAGAAAATCTTTACTAACCTAATTCCAATCTCTGAAATGCGATTTGAATCATTTAAAAAAGATAATATTTCAAAAATAAAATTATAAGCATCATAAATTAAAGGCCAATTATTATATAAATCAGTAACTAAAATTCTAATATGGGATTCCCAAATATTAATTAAAATATTATACATATTTAATCGTTCAGAAATTGGATCAATTTTAGTTTCAATTTCTTTAAAAATTTGATTACATATCTCTTTAGCCCAAAAATGGTTTAAATCCTCTAATAGATTTTGAATCTTGGCAACTTTTTTATAAAAATCTGTAATATTTTCTAGTACAATATTGGGCATTTTTTTTAATTCTCCTGAAATGGGTTTGAAATCCAATTTAATTGTTTTTTAGATTGAACAAATTTAGAAGCACTTTTCCAGAATATTTCCTTTTGCTCTGTAATTTTTGGTATTTTCATATCCACCGATTCTGCAAATCGATTTTTTAATAATTTTTCAATTTTCTCATTTAAACCAGGAATATTACCTCCATTGCCAATAATGATTATATTGGAACATAATTCTCTTATTTGATCCCTTCCCCATGATTTAATTGATTTTTCAATCATTTCAACCAAATTTTCAGATCTTGTATGAGCAATTAATGGATTGAAAAAGATTTCTGCAGGTTCATATCTTTCATGATTTATTACAATCTCATTTCCATCAGGGAGTTCTACTGTATGATCAAAATTTTTAAATCCTTTATGAATTTGGTCCGAAAACTTTTCAGGATCTTCAACTACAAAAAGTGCTTCTTTTTTAATAAGTTCAGATTCCCATAAAAACGGCAAATCTGATTTATATTCAAGACCAGTAAAGATATTATTGAGTATTTGTTGAGTTATATGATAGCCCCCCAAGGGAAATAGAAATTGGCTATCTGTATTAGGAAAACCTTTAAAAATACTTTCAATTCTAGTAGAATAATACCCAATATCAACAATTACACCAGTATTTAATCCTAATTCAGTTAAAATTGAGACCGTATGTGATAAAAACGCAATTCTAGGAATTTTAAGTGTTTGAAATAAAGCATTTTGAAGATTTTTTTTATCATTTTTAGAATAATGATTTGAAACCACTAACACTAAACTTGTTTCTTCTAGTTTCACTGGTAATTCTTTTAATTTTTTTCCAATTAATTTTGAATATGAAATATAGTCTTTCTCTTTCATGAAATATTGAACTTTCAATATATTTTTAAACAACATTGCAGTATTTCCATAATACCTCTTTATATTAATTTCTGCTAAATTGGAACTAAAGAATTTTTTAAGAATAGGATTGTTTGAATCGGCATATACAGTTTTTTCTCTGAATCTATAATTATCTTCGTTTACAATACCAATCAAACTTTCAAAAGCTCCAACATCAATTAATATATCCATTGTCAATTAATATATCAATTATAAACTTAAATAAAATTTGATGAAAAAAGAATTTATTTTGAATAAATATTGAACATTTCTGTGACCATTTGATTCAATTTGAACTCTCTTATTTGAAAATTTAATAAATCTAAAGTTTTCTGGAAATTTTTAGCGATTTCTTTATAATTTGTATCTGAATATCTTTCAAGTTCATTCCTTTTAACTAAAAATTCATTAAATCCCTTCATAATTTTTTTATCCATTTCACCAATCACTTTTACAAAATTAACCGTGTTTTCTTCATTTATTCTTCTAATTTCACGGAGAATTGCCATTAATGTTAAATCTGATTTTTCCCAGATTGAATAGCGCGCCTCATATGCTTCCCCAAGTTGAGTGAAGAAAACTCCCGTATCTGTGAAAAAACTTCCGGAAGATTCTGAACTTTTTCCTTCAATTTTTTGTTCTTCTTGAGTAATTGAAGGCGCTGTTGAAGGAATAATTGGTGGAGGAGGTGGAGGGGGAGATTGTACTAAATTTTTATCAATTTCAGAATTATCTATTATTTCTTGCGGATTAGTTTCTTTATCATCCGTAACATGCAACATATCAGAAAATCCTTCTGCTTGCTCTGGAATCTTAACAATATCTGGAGATGATTTTTGTTTTTTTTTGCGTTTTTTCCTAGCCATTTTTCACTCTTCGAATTAAAATATCATCCTCTAACTTTAAAATTTTTTTGTAAACAAATATTCTCCTTTTATTATTTGATTTATTTTCCTTATATTAAGAACATTATTGGTAAAATCCTCAAGCGAATGGCTATCAGATCCCACAACGAAGGAAACGCCTTGGGCAATCAAATGGTGTAAATATTTTAAATTGGGAAAGGGGTTATTCCAAGGAAATCGATACCCACTTAGATTCACTTCCATTATTGTGCGAGTTTTTTCACACAATGTACCTAATTCAAGAATTCTTTCATCAAACGCATATTCTGGATGATTATTGCGCTCTCCCTCAGTGATAAATCTATAAATTACGTCTGGGTGGGCAATACAATCGAATATTTGAGATTTTATTAGTTCTACTTCAATTTTAAAAAATTTATCCAAAACAGCATTAAAGGAACCATATTTATGGATTAAAGAGTTTAAATTATTTTTTATTATTATCGAATGGAGCTCTTCAACTTCATGTACCCCTCCTATGAAAAAATCGAATTGATCCCTATAATCATCTGTAAATTCTTGTAATTTCTCTTTACGAGTTGGAAAGAAATTAAATTCAAGACCTGAAGATATAAATGGGTAAATTTCTTTGATTTTATCGATTTCTTCTAAATAATTATCAACAGATCCTTGATTTAATCGACATTTATTACATTTTGGGTCCTTAACATTAGTAAATGCAAACTCAAAATGGTCAGCAAATCCAATATGTATTTTAAATCGTTCAGCTAGCGGAATATAATCTGCTAATGAAGGCCCATTGAGATTATCTTGAGACCAATTTGAATGAACGTGCAAATCATGATCCCAATTTGGAAGAATTCTTCTAAAAATTCGAAATTTGTTATGTTTAATTGGTTTTTCTCCCATTATATATAATCAATATCATCAAACACATGATAATTTAAAAATTATTAATTGTTAGATTCACTATGAAGAAATTTCTAAAACTTTTTTTTTCCTTTTTATTTGGTTCTTTGCTGTTAAATACCTTTTCCTTATTACAAAAAATCTTTGTTTTACAATCAATGGATTTTGTGTTAAATTTTGTAGGATTTATTGTCCCATCATTATGCGGGGGCCTATTTGGTCTAATAATTGGTTATTTAGGTATTAGGATTAAAGATCTCAATAAGCAACTACAAATTCGTGTGGAAAAACTTGAAAAAATATTACCTATTTGTTCACTGTGTAAAAAGATCTGTAATAATCCTGAAGCAGAAAAAGAAGATCGGATTTGGATTGATGTTACAGAATATTTATTACCTCAAAAAATGTCTCATGGATATTGCCCCGATTGTTATAAAGAAATCTTAGAAAATGTTGATGATTCGAAAAAATAAGTTCTTTTTTTTAGATTTAATTTCGCTGTTTTTCATTTTTTGATGATTCTTCATAATCTGATAATGCATATTTTAAAATTGTTTTAGCCAGAACAGGACCAATATTCGGAGTTTTTTCAAGTTCTTCAATCTCAGCAGAGAATAATGCTCTTAAAGAATTGAATTTTTTAAGCAAATCTCTAGCCCTTGATGAATTTATTCCTGGAATTCCAGAAACAATAAATTCTAATTGTTCAGGTATTTTTTCAGGTAATTTTTTAAATCTGATTGAAAAATTCTTTTTATCTTTGGTTTGTTGTTCTTTCTTTGCAAGAGCATAAAGAACTTCTGCAGTTTCTTCTGGAGATGATGTTTGAATTAGCAAAATATTCATATTTAATAATATGCTGGACAAAGTCCCAAGTAAGGCTGCCCGTTTAATACTTAGGATGGAATTCAAATTACCTTCTAAAATTAGGATTGGTTTAGTAAACTGTGTTCGGAGTTTTTGTAATTCTTTAAAAAGACGGCCATCTTTTAATGAATCGGCAAAATCCTGAACACTTTTACGCTCAATTCCACAACGTTCGGAAATTATATAATCCCCTATAGGTAATTTTTCTAAGGAAATCGAAGCATTCATTTCTGATAATTCTCTAGTGACAGATGAAGCGGTTTCTCGAGAATCCACAAGAATTCTCGGTTCTAAACTGCCTTTTGGATCGGATATTGCTGAAAAATTCATCTCCTTCTTTTCAAATTTATCATCATTAACGTCTTTCTTCTCTTCAAAAACCTCTTTTTTTACTATTTTTTCTTTTTTAGTCGAATTTTGCTTATCTGCAGAAGATTGTATAAAGGATATCAGATCTTTTTGTTTTTTGGACTTTTTTTGTGGAATCGAATCACTTAACTCTTTCTTAATCTCTTTTAACACACGTTTCATTTCCTTTTCTCTCCTTTTTTCTGCCCAAAAATATCCTTCCTCGCGTGTACCTTTGGTTTTAAAAACATATACCTTTCCAGATTTATTTCTACCTGTTCTGCCTCTACGCTGAATTGCGCGAATTTCACTGGGAACAACATCATAAAAAATCACAACATCACATTCAGAAATATCTAAACCTTCTTCTCCAACAGATGTTGCAACTAGAGTATTAAATTCTCCTATTCTGAACTGATCAAGAATCTCAAGCTGTTTTTTTTGAGAAAAACCTTTTTCTTTGCCTTTATTTTGCTGCCCAATAAATTTTGAAGGTTTAATAAGTTCATTTTTGCTAATTTCTTTAACAATATTAGATATAGTGTCCCGAAAATGACAAAATACTAATATTCGGGATTCGGGATTATTCTGGAACTGCTCTGTTAATAAATCCATCAAAATAATCATTTTGGGGTGATCTATCTTATCATTAGTAAGTGATTTTACGTTATCAATAATTTCATCCATCATAGGGTTGTTAAATAATTCTTCTAGAGATTTACCGCCTTTTCCGTCTTGGACATCTCTGATATTTTTATCAAGATATGTCTTTAAAGATTTGATCCCATGAGCTTCAAGCAATTCAGACATATGGGATAATCTAATTGCATTGGAAATCAATTTTTTACAATAAAAAAGTCGGGGAAGATCGTCGCCATATTTCCCTTTTAATATGAGCGAATCTAAAGTTGCCATCGCACTTAGCAAGTTTCTTCTAGTAATTTTTTGTGCATTTTCCGAATCCAGCAATTCATTCGATTTTAATTCTTTATAGATTTTTTTCTTCATTTCTCCAATTAATCTATTCAATTGATGCATTTCTTCAGGAAGCTCGATATCTTTCCAAATCACTTTTACATCTTGGATATAAGGTTTGACATCCGGATCAGTATCAGAACGTATCTCAATCGTTTCTAAATAGAGGTTTTGCATTACATCTTCTATTATTTCACGATTTTTTCCAGGGGAAGCAGTCATTGCGAGTATTCTTGGTGATTTTGCTTGCTGAACATATTTCTTTGCTAAAAAATTATAAGCATAATTCCCACTTGCACGATGTGCTTCATCAAATATTATTAAAGCAACATCTGATAAAGATATCCTACCCCCAATTATATCGTTTTGAAGCACTTGGGGAGTCATAAAAAGGCATTTTATTCCCTCTTTTTTATATAATTCTTCACGTTTTTTTGGAACTATTGTTCCAGTCATCATAATGAGCGATTCAGAATCAAAATTTGTGAGTTTTTTAAAGGTTCGTAAATGTTGTTCAACTAAAGGTCTGGTAGGAGCCAAAAATATAATCTTCACTCCTTTTTTTTTCAAACAATAGGTACTCAATAATAAAGCAATTATAGTTTTTCCCAAACCTGTTGGAACTACCACTAAACAATTTTTTTTTGAACATGTAACTAGAATATCAACTTGATATTTTCTTTTGAGAAGTAAATTTGGTTTCAAAAATTCATGATTGATATATCGATCTTCATCCATCATTTCTTTCCTTCATATAAAATTGAGCCTATCTTATTTATTTTCCTTTTGTTTATAAACTCTAAGAGGCTCTTGTAATTTAAAAACAAATTTAAGTGAAAACATAAAAAAAAACTCATGGCTAAAAAAAAAAAATCGAAAAAAATTATAATAAATTCAAAATCTCAGGCTAGTTTTATGTCTAAAGCACCAATTAAAAGATTTATGAAGGAACAAGGTGCAACCTTAGTTAGCGATGGAGCTATTGAATTGCTTATTGAACAATTGGAAATTCAAGCTAAAAGAACTACAAAAAAAGCGCTTTCACTTGTAAAGGATGAGAAAAGAAAAAGACTATCAGCTGATGATATAGTATGGGCGTCTAGGGAGTGATTTAATATGAGTTTTTCTAAAAAATTCGGAATATGTTTGTGTATTTTACCCGCATCTCTAGGTATCGTTGTTATCGCGTTAGATCCAGGCAGTATCGGCAATGTTCTTATCGGATTCTTTTTAATGGTTTTAGCTCTGATTTTGTTTATCCCAGGATTAATATTTCTCATTGTCGGTATTAAAAAGGATAAAAAGAAAATAGGCGAATCCGAAGCATCTGAATCGGAAGCCAGTTTCCAATCTTTTGCAGAATCCCAAACCGACAACTCAAATAAAATGGAAAAAAAACCAAAAAAAGAGAAAATTAAAAAAAATCGGAAGAAACAATCAGAACAAGAATTTACTTTTGAAGGTTTCGATTAGTTTTTTAATTTTTACTCTTAAATTTAACTCTAAAATAATATCGAAAAACTTTTTTTAAATGAATAACTACTTAATTTACTATTTTTAGGTTGAAAAACGATTATGAGCAGAACTCTAAAAAGATTTCTAGATTATCAAGAAGCTGAAAAAAAAATTAAAATTGGTTCCATTTTCATAACTAGATATGAACGCAGCAGAATTATTGGCGCTCGTGCATTACAACTAGCATTTCAAGCAAGCCCATTCATAGAAATTCCAAAAGGAGTAAATGATCCACTTGAAATTGCAACATATGAACTCGAAAAAAAAATGTTACCAATCACAATTCGAAGACATTTACCTGACGGGACCAGCCAAGATGTTCCAGTAAAATGGCTGATTAATGAAAATTATTGATTTTCTTCTTAAAGGGGCGTAGACTAGTGGTTATTTCGCCACGCTCACACCGTGGATCTCAAGAGTTCAAATCTCTTCGTCCCTATTTTTAGGTAATTAAAACGAATTTTGTCATTTTTGTCATATGAAAAAGTAGATTTTTTTACAAAATTTTAAGAACGTGAATTTAGTACATTTGTTTGTAAAAATAAAAACTTGTCAGTGATCTATATGAAAAATATTTTCACAACGTTAAAGGATATGAATGCATGTAATTTATTTCTTGAAGGTATTGAAGCTGTAAAACTCGCCGATGATTTGAAAGATAAAGGTCCCTTTACAATAATTGCTCCCGTTGAAGATGCAATAAGAAAATTACCTGAAAAAACAATATTTAAACTATTTCATAATAAAGAGGTATTAAGAAAAGTATTTTCCAACCATATTTTTCCTGGAAAGCACACTTCCTATGATTTAGCCCACCGAAAGACAATACCCACACTGGAGGGAAATATGATCGAAATCTTCCAAAATGGAGGAAAAATAGGGGTAGCAACTATACTTGTTAAGGATATAGTTGGAACAAACGGTGTTATCCATATTGTGGATAATTTGATAATTCCCGATGATGTTTTTGATTTTCAATTGTGATACAAATAAATTTTTCTTCTATTTTACTTTTTTTTTTATACATTTTCATTTCATCTTTTTCATTCTTAAATTTTAAAAAAAACTAATCCTTCTAATTCTCAATGGAATTTGTTATTCGCGAAATGAAAGAGAAGGATATCCCTAAAGTTCAAGATTTATGGCGTGAGGTTAATATTGAATTAACTTATTCAGATAAACATGAAGAACTGGTAAAAATGATAAAGCATAATCCAGAATTATGCATAGTATTGAAGGATACGATAGAAAAAGATATTTTTGGGGCAGTATTAGGTGGTTTTGATGGTCGACGCGGGTGGATTCACCATTTAGCGATACAACCTTCGATTCAAGGAAACAAATATGGCACATTTATGATGGATGAATTATTTCGAAGATTTAAAGAGAAAAATGTGGTAAAATTAAAATTAGAAGTCTTAAAAAATAATAAAGATATTATTGATTTTTATAAAAAACTAGGTTGGACTCATCGCACCGATTTAACTACCATGAGTTTTACCTTAAAAAAATAAAAGAAAACAGATACTTTGCTCTTTATTATTGGGTTTTCTAAATTTAAAAAACCTGTTCCTTTCCGAGTTCGGTTAGTATGTAAACATCATTAATTTTTGATTCGTATTCCACAACTTCGTAGTTCAAATATCCTAATTTAACCAGATTATCTAAGATTTCCTTGAGATCCTCCCGTTTATAACCGTTCAACCCCATTTGAATCCTACTTTGGTTAGTAATGATCCATATTCGGTCAAGAAGCATGCGGTTTTTTTGGAAGGATGTCAATATGGCTTGTTCATCAGTAGTTAGTTTTTGTTTGAATTGTTGTTGTTCGTCATATTTTTTCTTTTGAGAGAGGATGTCTCCCATCCCTCTATAATCTACTTTTTGCTTTTTTGTCTCAACATGGGTTAAATTAACAAAATCTTTGGCTATCTTAGATTCTTCCTTCTCTTCCTTCTTCTTCTTTGATTTTTCCTTTTTTCTAAACATATTTCAATCCCCTTAAAATAAAACCTATTAAATAGATTAATCAACAACATGTATAATATTGAATGTCAAAAAAAATTATCTTAAAAAATGGGAAAGAAATCTATCTGCGATTGATTGAAAAAGAAGATCTTGAAGGAATTTGGAATAATTTTAACGAGGTAGTTGAAGAAAAAATCTATCTACCTGTATACACTCCCGTTTTAAACCAATGGGAGAAAAATTCTTGGTATAAAGATTTGATTTCTGTCAATAATTTTTGTATAGTAGCCGTCAACCCTAAACTATCTTCACCAAGAAAAATTGTAGGGCAATTAACAATAGAACATTTGCAGTGGGAAGCTGCGAATCATGTTGGGCTTCTAGGAATTATTGTTCAGAAAAAATATCGAAATTTGGGATTGGGTTATCATATAATTGAATTAGGAAAAGAAATCGCAAGAGAGCGAGGAAAAAAAAAATTAATTCTTTCTACTTTTGCTACAAACAAGCTAGGTCTGAACCTTTATAAGAAATGTGGTTTTGAGATTATCGGAACCCATGAAAAACAATATCTTCTTAATGAAAATAATTATGTTGATGAAATTCTAATGGAAAATTGGATCTGCAAAAAATAGCAGAAAATATTTTTTAACTATCAATAACATTTTTATAATTTTAGCTCCACAAAGTATATCATGGATTCAAGTAAAAATTGTCCATTTTGTGGTAAATGGTTACGTGGAGGCAGACATAGGAATTACATAACATGCCACCGATGCAATACTAAGGCTTGTTTATCATGTTCAAAATATGGTTTTTGTTTAGAACATTACAATGAATTATCAGATGTTCAAAAAGAGAAAGTTAAATCAAATCGTTCACTTTTTATGTTTTTAACAGTAATAATCCCAATTTTATGCCCATTTATAGTTATACCCATTGTTTTATTAAACACAGATCGATATAAAGAAATTTCAGAACCTGAAATTTTTCTATTTTCTATTATTTTTGGTTTATTATTAGTTGCTTATATTTTTCTAATGAATTATTTGAAAAGGAGGAAAGTTCAAAAAATATTGCATGGATTTGAAGTTTAATACTTAATATATTTGAGAATTACTTCATTCAAACTCAATCGTTGCTGGGGGTTTATTCGAAATATCGTAGACGACGCGATTGATTCCCTTAACTTCATTGATAATTCGGGTACTGATTTGTTCGAGGACACTCCAATCAAGTTTAGCGAAATTCGCTGTCATAGCATCAATCGACTCAACAATGCGTAGTGCGCATAGGTATTCATATGTACGAAAATCACCCATAACACCTACAGATTTAACAGGTAAAAAAACAGCAAATGCTTGCCAAATTTGCTTATATAATCCCGCTTTTTTAATTTCCTCAACAACTATTGCATCAGCTTCCCTAAGAATATCAAGTTTTTCCTTAGTAATTTCTCCTATACATCTAACAGCTAATCCAGGTCCTGGAAAAGGATGGCGTTCAATTAATTCTTGGGGCAGTCCGAGGAGATTTCCCAATTTTCTCACTTCATCTTTATATAAATCCTTTAGAGGTTCTATGATTTTCAATTTCATATTATCGGGGAGTGCTAAATTGTGATGTGATTTGATTTTACTTGAAATTTTACCTCCTTGTCCGGCTTGGGATTCAACTCGATCTGGATAGATAGTTCCTTGGGCAAGGTATTCAATGTTTTGATGAGTTTTCTCTAATTTCAATGCAGTTTTTTCAAAAACTTTGATAAATTGGTGGCCTATTATTTTTCTTTTTTCTTCAGGATCTTCTATTCCCTTCAATGCATCGAGAAATTCTTCTTCAGCATCAACATAATGAAAGTTTTTGAATTTTAGTTGATTTTGAAACCAATCACAAACCTGTTCAACCTCGTTTTTACGTAAAACGCCATTATTTACAAAAATTGGATGAACTCTATCCCCAACAGCTTTTTTAAGAAGTAATGCAACAACCGACGAATCAACCCCTCCGGATAAACCCAAAATTATCTGTTTTTTTCCAACTTCTTTCTGAATATCAAAAATTACACTCTCTATCCAATCATCAATTTTCCAATTTTGTTGTGCTTGACAGATATCTATAATGAAATTACGGAGTATTTCCTTTCCATGAACTGTATGGTATACTTCAGGATGAAATTGAAAACCGTATATTTTTTGATTGATATTTCCCATTGCAGCAATGGGGCATGTATCAGTGGACCCGAATATTTCAAAATCAGGAGGTAATTGCTCAACTTGATCGCCATGAGACATCCACACGATTTCTTTGGAATCCAGATTTTTGAAAATGTAATCGTTACGTTTTACAGTAAATTCGGTTTTTCCATATTCCTTTTCTTTATGTGCAACCACTTTTCCCTTATAATATTGACCTATAAGGTGGTGGCCATAACACAAGCCTAATAATGGAATCTTTCCTTTGATAAATTCATAGAATTCTTGTTTAAGATAAGGTGCATCTTTTTCGTATACTGATGAAGGGCCTCCTGAAAGGATTATTCCTTTTGGGCTTAAATTTTTAATTTTTTCAAGAGATGCATTATATGGTAATATTTCAGAATAAATTCCTAACTCACGAACGCGTCTTGCTATTAAATGAGTATATTGCCCACCAAAATCTAAAACTAGTATAAGGTCCATTTTAATGATATAATAAAAAAATAGTTAATACTAAATTTTTTGATTTTATTCAGAAAAATAAAAATAAAAAATACTAAGCAAAAAGGTTTTATACTTGAATTTTTTGAATTTATTCAGTGACTATAATGATTTTTGAAAAAACAGTTAAAGTAACAAACAGAGGTATGATTTGCTTACCTGCTGCTCTTCGCAAGAAATATAATATTAAAGATGGAGATCATATTAGTATAATCGAAGATGAAGATGGAATGAAGATAATTCCTATCGAAGATATAGATTCACTTCGACGCAGATCAATATCTACAAAAAAAATGCTTGAGATCATGGAAAAAGCCAAGAAAGAAGAATTGGAGTTAGAATATTAGATGCAACAAGGAATATGTTTAGATACTGGACCAATATATCTAAATTATGCAAAAAATCCTCCAACCAAGATAGAAAAATTATTCGAAAATATAAAAAAGAAAAATGTAGAGGCTTATATTGTTACCCCTGTTTTAGCTGAAGTTTATAAACATTTATGCGTCAGTAAAGGTAAAGATTTTGCTCAATCTAGTATAAATAACATCTATGAAAGATATCCGATAAATATTGTTAACATTAATAAATCACTTACTATAAAAGCAGGTTATCTAAAGTGCAATTATCGAAAAAAACTGTCTTATGTTGATAGTTTTGTCATTGCTTATGGATTAATTGAAGGAATGCCAATTCATACAACAGAGAAGAATTTTCCTGATATTCATAAATTGAAAGTAATTACTTATTCTTTTTAATGATCAAAAAAATCTTCAAAAAGATATGCTAAATTTCGGATCTTCTAATAAATAAACAGCTAATTAGTAGCCAGTTTTACCAGATATTCTTCGTAAATTTGTTTTTTATTTGGATTTCGTTCAGATTCAATTAAATCCTTCAAAATCCCCCCCATATCTTGCTTAGTTAAATTTTTTGAGATGAATTTCTGGAGTTTTTCATTTTGAGGATTATTTAAGAAAAGTTTGAAAATTTCTGTTGCAGCAGGTTTTCCAATTGTAAGTAATGCTTTAAGGGAATATTCACGAACTTCATCATACATATCAGTCATCTTACGTGCCAGCATCGGTGCTGCTTTAACTGATTTTTCTTTTAATTTAGATAAAGCCTTTGCAGCATCTCTTCGCACATACCAGTATTTATCATCTAGAGCTTCAATTAAATAAGGAACAGCAGATTCGTCTTTTATTTGGCCCATTGCTAATGCAGCTGCACATCGAACAGAACCATCCGATTCGTCTTTGAGAGCTTCAATTAATGCAGGCAAACCTTTAGGATCTTTTATTTTACCGAGAGCCTTGATACTTTCTATTATAACATCACTGAATTTCATACCTTCTTCTTTTAATTTAACAGATGCTTGTTCTCCTGTTGTTGATTCGGCAGTTTGCTCTCCCATGGTATATACTCTTTGATCTGGATCCACCATCTTTACTAAATGCGGTATTGCACGGCTATCTTTTATCTTTCCTAAACCCCAACACGCATTTACTCTAACATAATAATCCTCATCACCCAGAGCTTCAATTAGCGCATCCATAATTTGATCCAGATGTTCTCGATCACCAATTTTTCCAATAGCTCGTGCCGCAGAGTTTCTAACGACGGAATCTTTATCATTTTTTAACAAAGAGATTAATTTTGGAACCGCTTTAGCAATTTTTTTCTCACCAATTTTAAATATTGCCTTTTTTTTCTCTAGAATATCTGAATCATCCAATTTTTCGAAAAGAACGTCGATTTCTGATTTAGCTGAATCATTAGAATCAATTTCTGACATATTTTAAACTCCAATAATAAAAATCTTGATTTTTAGAATGTATTTTTTTTATAAAATACTTTTTTATTATTTATACCTATTTTTTATTTATAATACGTATTTTAAGAGTTTTTTTAAGAGTTTTTTTCTTTTAATGAAATTGATATTGAATGGATGAGGAAAAAAAAAAAAAAAAAAAA